>CAKTXN010000024.1 GCA_934630905.1 uncultured Eggerthellaceae bacterium | reverse complement strand
CTTCAGCAGTGAGCTCGGTTTCGCCCTTCGGGGTGACCTTGCCTACCAGAACATCGCCCGGGTGCACTTCGGCGCCAATGCGAATGATGCCGTCGGCGTCCAGGTTCATGGTCATATCATCGCCCACGTTGGGGATTTCACGTGTGATTTCCTCGGCGCCCAGCTTGGTATCGCGTGCGTCAAGTTCGTACTCGTGGATATGGATAGACGTCAGCAAGTCCTCGGATACAACGCGCTCGGACAAAATGATAGCGTCTTCGTAGTTGTAGCCTTCCCACGGCATGTAGGCAATCATGAGGTTCTGACCCAGGGCCAGCTCAGCGCCATCGCAGCTGGGGCCATCGGCCAAAACGTCGCCCGCGGCAACAATGTCGCCCTTGCGGACGATGGGCTTGTGGTTGATGCAACCACTCTGGTTGGAGCGCTGGAACTTCGGAATAACGTATTCGTCGTATTCACCATCGTCGGTCAGAATGGTAATGGTCATGCCGTCAACGTAGTCAACAACGCCGGGATTCTGGGCGACCAGGATTTCGCCCGAGTCAACGGCAATGCGATGCTCGATACCCGTACCAACCAGTGGTGCGGACGGACGCAGCAGCGGCACAGCCTGACGCTGCATGTTGGAGCCCATCAGAGCGCGGTTTGCGTCGTCGTGCTCCAAGAAGGGAATCAGCGACGTTGCAACAGAGGTCATCTGACGAGGAGAAACGTCCATGTAGTCCACCTGGCTGGGGGAAACTTCGGCAGGGTCGCCGAACTCGCCAGAGGAATTCTTAGTACGGCACAAAACCTTGACCGCAGGAACGAACGTGCCGTTTGCGTCCACGGAGCCGAATACGCGCGTCTCGGGGTCAAACTCAGCGTTTGCCTGCGCAATGGTGTGATTTTCTTCTTCGTCGGCGGTCAGGTAGTCAACGTCATCGGTCACTTTACCGTCAACCACGCGGCGGTACGGCGTCTCAATGAAGCCGTACGGATTCACGCGAGCGTACGTTGCCAGCGAGCCGATCAGGCCGATGTTCGGGCCTTCAGGGGTCTCAATGGGGCACATACGGCCGTAGTGAGAAGTATGAACGTCTCGAACTTCGAAGCCTGCGCGCTCACGCGACAGACCGCCCGGGCCCAAAGCGGACAAACGACGCTTGTGCGTAATGCCAGCAGCGGGGTTTGCCTGGTCCATGAACTGGGACAGCTGCGAGGAGCCGAAGAATTCCTTGATGGAGGCCACCACGGGGCGGATGTTCACCAGGGACTGCGGCGTGATTTCGCTGGCTTCCTGGGTGTTCATGCGCTCGCGAGCATTGCGCTCCATGCGGGTCAGACCAATGCGGAACTGGTTCTGGATCAGCTCGCCCACCGTGCGGATGCGGCGGTTACCGAAGTGGTCGATGTCATCGGTGGTAACGCCTTCTGCGCCCTCGTGCAGTGCCACGATGTACTGCATGGACTTCACGATGTCCTCTTCGGTCAGCGTGGAGGCATCGAACTCAGGGTCAAAGCCCAGCTTCTTATTGATCTTGTAACGACCGACTTTTGCCAGGTCATAGCGCTGCGGACTGAAGAACAGGCCTTCCAGCGTTGCGCGTGCAGAGTCAATGGTAGGCGGCTCGCCGGGACGATAGCGCTTGTACAGCTCGATAAGCGCTTCTTCCTTCGTGGTGGCGGGGTCGCGATCAAGCGTGCGCAGCACCATTTCGTTGGCGCCCAGCAGCTCGATGATTTCGTCGCGCGTTTCAGCAACGCCCAAAGCGCGCAGCAACAGCGTTGCCGGCTGCTTACGCTTGCGGTCGATACGCACGGAAAGCACATCGCGCTTGTCCGTTTCGAATTCCAACCAAGCACCGCGGCTCGGAATAACTTTAGCGTTGTAGATGAGCTTGTCGGACGTTTTGTCGCGCTCAGACGAGAAGTACACGCCTGGGCTACGCACCAACTGAGAAACAACAACACGCTCGGTGCCGTTGATGATGAAGGTGCCGCGACGAGTCATCTGAGGGAAATCGCCCATAAAGACGTTCTGCTCTTTGACTTCGCCCGTCTCAAGATTGATGAAGCGCACGTCCACGAACAAAGGAGCCTGATAGGAAACGTCCTTCTCCTTGCATTCGTCAACGCCGTGCTTCGGTTCGCCAAAGTGGTGTGCGCCAAATTCAACGCGAAGAGTCTTAGCATTGTTCTCGATGGGAGCCACGTCAGCAAAAGCCTGCTGGATGCCTTCCGTCTTGAGCCACTCAAAGCTCTCCGTTTGGATTGCGATCAGATTCGGGACATCCATAACGTCGGGAATCTTCGCAAAGCTTCTGCGGGTTCTATAATTCCTGGTCACAGTGCTTTTTCCTTCCTTGTTTCCGCGGGGTTCCCCACCCCTTGAAACATCGGGTTTGGTAAAAATACGCGATTGTTCATAATACGCGCAATAAAACACCAGGTCAAGAAAAATTTTTACGAGTAGTGAAGTTTTTGTGGGTTTTCCGTGCGGAGGCGGCGAACGCAGGAAACACCGGGGTCGATTGCGCTGTGGCGGCGGGATGTAGCCACAAAGGACGCCGCAAAAGATCTGCCGCCACGGACGCGATGGGAGGCAGTAGCCAACGCGCCGACAGTCAAAAGCAGCCAAGGATCGCACTGCGCAATTGCGCTCGACGGCGCGCGTTAGTTGCTTCCCCCATCGCGCAGTGCGCGCAGCTTGGCTACAACATCAGCGCCCAGGCGGCTCTCAATCGTGTTCTTCTCCGCCGTGACCGGCTGCTCGTCCAAATACGCGTCTTCGTAATGCATTTCCATTTCACGAGAAAATCCGTTCGCGCTCATACGGTCAATGCCGCCGCCAAACGTTGCGTCTTGAATGGAGGCGTCGCTGGTAACCACAATGCACTCTAAGCCGCGCTCGCGGTATTCGTATGCTAGCTTTTCAATTACGTGATCAGCGGAAACGCCGCGCGGGGAGAACACGATGCGTACGCCGCCAATGCGCTGTGGCGCACCTGTGGACATTTCGTTTTGTGCGCCATCGAAAACGATGGTGGCATCGGTGTAGCCGGCGTTTGCGTAGCTGCCCACATCCTTGATGAGCGTTTCACGCGCACGATTGAATGCATCGTGCGTGTAATCGGGGCCCGTTATATCGCGATAACGGGAACCCGACCGCAGTACGTTGTAGCCATCGACCAGGAGATATTTTTTACGTTGAATTGCCATAGCGCCCTATTGTACGCCTTTGCACGCGAAAAGGAACGCTAGCGCCCCTATGCAGACAGAAAACAAGCATTCGCGGCCTGGGAAAGATGCTTTCGATATGCAAAATAGGAGAAAATTGAATTAATTGCGGTTTCCTCCTATTTTTGATAAGGCGGCTTAGCTGAAAATAGGAGGAATTTTTATTTTTTCGCATTTCCTCCTATTTTTTCGAGGCTGTTCACCAGCAAAGAAGTCGCTTTGCATTCAATTGCAATTCAATATGAGCTAAATGCACCCAAAAAATAGGAGAAATTACTACTTATTTTCTATTTCCTCCTATTTTCTCTCTGCAGCAGCATAGAAGAATAGGAGGAATTCCAATTTTTTTTGGAATTCCTCCTATTCTCACCAAAATAAGTGCAAACACGGACATTTGCACGCATGCCTGCGCACAGCTACCTACACGAAAAACGTCGGGTTATCTCCAAACTTCATGTGCGAGCTTCCATCGGAGCCGAAGACCATATCGCCTGTTTCGTAATACAAGTTTCCTTTAGTGTCGGTAGCCATATTGTTGCCAATGCCGAAATACGTCTCGCCATTTGTGAACGTCATATTCCCCGACTTCATAGCAACGTGCATCTGCCCATCGGGACCTACGAACGTACCGAAACCATTCTCGTTATTCTTTCCAAACAATCCCATAGTCGCACTCCCCTTTCATGCATTATCGCAACAATACCAGCAAGGAAACACCACATCAGCGCAGCGGCAAGGCACCTAAGCTGCTGCAGCAGCAAGGAATCCCAGGTCAGCGAGGCAACGAATCGCTCAATCATTGCGGCGGCAAAGCCGTCAGACTCGCTAACGGTTCTGACGCAACCATTCATACGCGCAGGCGGTAAACGCCTGGGCAACATTCAAGGAGCCCACTTTGCCTTCCATGGGCAACGCAACGGCAAAGTCGCAGTTATCGAGCACCAGGCGCGAAACACCTTCACTTTCGTTGCCCATGACCAGAGCAATCTTGCCCTTCAAGTTGGAATCCCAAATGGTGCCATCGGTCTGCTCGCTTGCTGCGGCAATCCAAAAGCCTTCCTTCTTCAAGCGCTCAATAGAGTCGTTCAAGTTCGCAACGCGCGCCACGGGCACGTGCGAAACGGCACCCGCCGAGCTCTTATACGTAGCAGCCGTTACGGATGCGCCACGCTTCGACGGAATGATCACGCCGCTTGCACCTACGGCATCGGCGCTGCGGATGATTGCGCCCAGGTTGCCCGCATCGGTAATGTGATCCAGAATAACCACCAGCGCACGGCCATCGTGTTCTTCGGCGTATGTCTGCGCTGCGTTTACAATATCGCGTGTGCCAACGTACTCAAACGGCTTTGTTGCACCCATAACGCCCTGATGAGAACCGCGTTCCGATATGTCGTCCAGCTTTTTCTTGGGCACTTTGCGCACTTCGATATCGCGCTGGCGACACTTGCGCTCAATGTCGCTGATAAGCGAATCGCGCTTCACGTTGTCCGCCATAAGAACGTAGCGCATGGGCACGTCGGTGCGAAGCGCCTCAACCAGCGCACGGCGTCCTTCAATAAAATCAGTCATAGTGATTCTTCTCTTTCATTATTGGTCATCAACGCGACTCGCTTGCGCAGCTCTCTGCCGCGAACGGCAAAATCCCCGTTCAGCATTATGTATTCAGGCAGAAAACAGCGGCGCATCGAACTATCGCGAAAAGGTTTGCAAACAAAACATTCTAGCGGCATTGTAACCTATACGGCCGCGCGAACAGGGCTAAAGCGCCAAATTGGGACGCGCCCCCACACGAGGCTCATGAAATCGTGCCGCCTGACGGTCCAGAAGCAGCGCAACAGCGGATCCAAAACCCGCCCGTTTCGCCGCATCGAGCGCCTGAGTGTAATCGTCGCGCGTGAAAATCGGCGCCGTCTGGTCAATCGAAAGCAATGTATCCAACTCATCCAGCGCATTCGCCTGGGCAAGAACCGTCAAAACATGGGGAAGCCGCGCCGCAACAGCAAGTTGTCCACGCTCTTTGCACTGCCCCACCGCGAAACAAGCCACGCGGGGAAGCGCCTGCAGCACGTCCCAGCAATCGAAAACCGCCGGCGGGTCGGCAACAAGCGCACAACGAGCAACGTCATCGCGCACGCCCATCTTCAAATACGCCGCGCCAAAGCCTTTGCCCGATGCACCCTTGTCCAACAGCAGCTGGGTGAAATCGACGTTCCCTTTCTCCACCGCCGTCTTGAGCAAGCGGCGGAAACAATCGGCGTCGAAAGGAAGGGTCTCCACCAGGCGCGCCGCCATGTTGACGGCACCCAAACGTATGGCCGCGTTGCACAAGTGGAAGATGTCGGCGTCGGACAATTCCCCCTGGTCAAGAAGATGGAGCACGGCGCTTATGCTGGGAGCTCCGCCCGAAAGAGCCACTTGTGCGGTTTCCGCACGCAAGTGTTCACGATGCAGCAAGTGCGCCGCTTGATCCGCCAAGCCGTAACGCAACGCTGCCCCTGCATGGGAAAGCAGCGGCATATCGGGAAGAAATGACTGGTCGCAGTGGGATTTTGGGGTAGCTCCGGAGCTCCCTGCGTCTCTGGCGGCAGCGGCAGCCCCGCCAGCCCCGTCGCCCGCAATCGCAGCGCCCGAAACCACCAAGGCGGGGCGCACCCCAATGCAATCAAGCGATGCGTGGAACCCGTTGTAATCGATGCCCCCGTTTTCCGCCACCGCAGCGCACGAAAACTGGTGACCGCCCGGCGCACGCAACCACCACCAGCACGTAAACGGCGCGCGTTTCGCATACGCCGTGGGGCGAGCTTGCCGCATGACATCAACCGAAAAGAAACGTTTTGCCTGTTCAATGCCAAGGCAGAACACAATGTCCTCGGTGTCACCGCCGCCTTCCGTACGAAAAACGGCATTGTCTTCCGCCACGCATTTTTCAGGAATCACCAACGCCTGCTCGTCAGAAGAAAACGCGCGCGTGAAGAACACCGCGTTCAGCCAATAGCGTAAATCGCAGTTTTGCCAGGTAATGTCGCCCTTGGAATCGTGGTAGCTGCGGCACTCGATGATGTCGTGGCACAAAAGCAGCGCATCCCCATTCGCGCGCACCTCAAGCACGTGCCACGAAAGCGGCATAAGCGGACCTTCAAGCCGCGCAGGCCACAAACCGAATGATACGATATCTCCCACATTCACTTGCTTCATCAGGCAAAACCTTTTGCAGCCTGCGTTCTAGTTCACCGTGTAGAACGGTCCCTGCGGCATTGTCAGCTCTTCTTCGGCGCGCAAGGCTTCTACCGCCTGCATCAAATCAAGCCCGCGCTCGGCAAACAGCAAGCTTTTGTTGTGCTTGATGAACTGGTCGGAGCCGTATTCGCTGACAAACTTAATCAGCAACGCGTCGGAAGAAAGCTTTGTCACCAGAATGAGCGCCTCTTGGGAGTCCGCACCAAACGCCTGGTCAACGAACGAAAACGCGTTATCAAGCGCCGCGCGCGCAGCATCGGCCGCATTGCCCTGAGCGGCAACTTCTTCGTTAAACGCAGACTTCGCCGCTTGAAAGCCATCCGCTGCGCCCAACGAAACACCGCGCGCCACGCTTGCCATCACGCTCCGCAACACACGCAAGCGCTCGGCTTTCGCGTCAGCGGCACTGGCCACCTGCCCTTTCTCGCGCGTGCCCACCGTAGAGGCTGCCGAAATCTTCTGGATGGCATTGCCCAAACACTGAGCGCCCTGGTCAAACGGCAGTTGTTCCAGCTGATCCTTACAAGCAAGCAGGTCGGAGCGCACAAGCGTAAGCGCCTCTTCGCGCTCAATCGCATCGTGCACGCGCAGCAAAATCGCATCTTGCAGCATGCCCATAAGCGCAATACGCTCGTCGAAGCGCGCCTGACCCGCACGCGCCGCAACGCTTTCCGCGCTTTCGCCGTGCACGATGTCGCCCACGCAATAATCGGTCTCGTATTTGCAAAACAGCTCGTAGTAAGAAGCAAACTCGCGCGCCGTTTGGTCATCCTGCAGGTATTGATGCACCAGATCTTCGTCAACTTCGATCTCTTCGGCCTCGTATGCCTGCAGCATGCGCGACAAATCTTCCCATCCGCGTGGCGTGACCAGGCGCGTTCCCCGCACGCTTGCCTGAACCTTGTAAAAACTCGCCGGCTTGTTGTCCAAAAACGTGGTCACCGCCGGATGAACCCCGTGCGTTGCCGCGTATTCTTGCCACACGTTCAAATCGGGCTCCACATCGATGCGCTTCAAGCGATCCATCAGCGCGGGATCGAACTCATGCGCGGCGCGATTATACTCGGGCGGATTCCCCGCCGTTACAATAATCCAACCCTCGGGCAGCGCATGCATACCGAACGTTTTGTATTGAAGGAACTGAAGCAGCGCGGGCATAAGCGTTTCTGAGACGCAATTAATCTCATCAAGGAAGAGAATCCCCTGTTCAACGCCACTTTTTTCCTGCGCGTGATACGCAGCGCCAATAATCTCGCTCATGGTATATTCGCTCACGCGATACCTCGTTCCGCCAAAATCGCGCTCTTCGATAAACGGAAGACCCAGCGCGCTTTGACGCGTGTGATGCGTAATGGAATAGCTCACGAAATTGATGTCGAATTCCTGCGCGACCTGCGCGACAATCGCCGTCTTTCCCACACCCGGAGGTCCCAGCACAATCAAAGGACGCTGCATATGAAAAGGAATGCGATACGAACCGCGCGCATCGCGCGAAAGATACGCCTGAACGGCGCCTTTGATCTGTTTTGTTGCTTGCGCGATGTTCATTCGCAAACTCCTTCTTGCTTATCTGCACGTCGCACGATCAAGTGCTGCCTGGTCCATGACCACTTGCATCGCCCAGGGCGGCACGTTTTCCGCGCGGTAATTCTCGTCGTAAAACACGAACGCGCACCGATACGCCGGCATGCGCTCGGGGTAAGTTCCCCAGCCGTCCGTGAAATACAGAAAACCGCCTAAATCATCAAGTTCTCCCTGTTCAATCAGGGAATCAACGTAATCGAAAGCGGGACGAAAATCGGTACCGCCGCCGCCACGCAATCGGAAAGCGCGCCGCCACTTCTTCATATCGGCCACGTTGGTAATCTTATCATCCGATTGCACCGTAGCGTCGCACTGAATAATGCGAACCTGAACTTTCCGATGGAAGGATTCCGTGCTGCTCAAAATATCGAACGTGGTGTCCACGAAACGACGCACAATATCGCCTTGCACGCTCCCCGACGTATCAATGACGATGACGAATTGCCGAATGCGCGCTTCCTCGCGGTACTCCAACGGTTCAACCAGCGGCAAGTTTTCGTATAACCGCAGGCCATACGTGTAGAAAACGTAGTCGAATTCCTCGTCAGACGCGTGCATGACCTCGCCCAACGCTGCGAAGCGACGCAAAAATGCCCGATAATCAACGGGGCGTGCGGCAGCCTGGCTCAAGTCCGCGGCAAGATCTGCAAATGCCGATGCCTTATCGCGCGCATATGTCTGCAAATTGACCGAGAGGTTCGTTGCAACATGCGCCCATTCGTCGCGCAATTCGCTGTTTCGCGGAGCCGCGGCCGCCCGACCTTGTCGCATGAAGTCACCGCACGCGGCAGCATCACGCAATCGGGCGCCCGCGCGCTGGCTAGCATACATCTCCTTGCTTGCGCCAGTGCCTTCTCCCTGAGCGCGCGCGGAAACACGACCGTCCGATGGCGAAGCACCCGGCTTGTCCGCGTGGTCATTCGGCGCGTTCAGACCAGGGAGCGCCTTATCGGGCGTGGGCGAAACGTTTTCGGGAGATGCATTATCGCCAGAAATACCCTGTTCAGAAGCGTTGCTTGCCTGAGTTTCACGCGGGGCGGGATTGTTGTCGGCCACGGAAGGCGCAGATACATTGTCGGGTTCGGGCCCTGACACAAACGACGAATCATCGTCCCCTGGATAATCGCTTGGCTGCTGCTCTTCGCGCGTTGAAGAATCCGCCGATGAATTGGGGGCTTCGTTTTCGCCTGGCTCATCAGCGCACTCTTCCTGCTCATCCCGCTTGGGCGGCGTATCGGAATGTCTTTTGTCTCCTTGACCCACTTGCGGCCCTTCGCCATTTTTCTCTTTGCCGCAAGTTGCATCATCCGTGCGGTCCGACTGCGCTTCCCCCGAAGAAAACCCCTGGTCATCAAGAGGTGGCGCATACCAACAACGGTGCTCGTCGGACGTGAACAAAAGTTCCCACGCAGGAACCATGTTCTGCCATTGCCCGCGAACCAAGCGATGATAGACCTTCTCCGCCGTAGCGTGACCACCCAGCTGGTCTTCAATCCACAAAAGCGCGCGCTCGATAGAGGCCCCGCGTGGTTCTTCACGCGGACCAAGAACTTCGGCAGCCACACGCTCAGCAGCAATATCAGCCGCAAGATTCCATGCATCGACATCGATTGATGCACCCACAAACGGGTGAAGGAACACGCAATGCAGCGCGCTATGCAATAAATCATGTTTGGGAGATTTTCCTCCTGACATGCGAAAATGCGCAATAACAGCACCTGAGTCAAAGCCAAGCGTCTCACCATTCACGCTGAACTGGCGCAGCTCTTTCGACTGAGCAGACGCCCTGTCGAGCGATGTTGGCTCATTCGTCAAACGCCCCAGCACTTCCGCCAAAAAAGGGTTTTCCAGCAGTATTTCCGCTTTCGCCAAATTGATGATCTGCAGAGCAAGCTCATCTCGTTTCGAATACTGCTTCATCGTGGATCCCTTTTCCGAACTACCGCACTTTGAGCGCGTTTGGGCGCGCCGCGCCACTCCCTGCGCCCCCAGCAAACGGACCGCAGGGTAAAACAATGCCCCTTCTATAACAAAGGGAGGGGGCGCCTGAGCACCTCCTCCCTTTTCAGCACTTATGGAAACCCGAGTTACAGCTTCACAACGTTGCTGGCCTGAAGCTTGCCGTCGCGGCCGGTCACGACATCGAAGGAAACAGCCTGACCCTCATCGAGCGTCTTGTAGCCATCCATCTTGATTTCAGAGAAATGAACGAACAAATCCTCGCCGTCTTTCTGAGAAATGAAGCCGTAGCCCTTTTCAGAGTTGAACCACTTAACAGTACCTTCCGCCATTGTACCCTCTTTCCTTTCCCGCAAAGCGGGGGATCAAAACAACCACGCTGCATGGCATACAACGCTAAACCCTTCTTTTTGGGTTATGCTCTATAATACGACATTTGCATTTAGGAAATGGGCAGATTGGGATGTTTTCTTGCTTTTGTAATAAAAAGGTTGACGGAGAAACTACTCGGAATCGTCCTTTTCACCCAGTTCAAGCGGCACCTCGTCTAAATCGCACATAAAAGTTTCCGCCACAGCACGTGCTTGATCATCGCGCAAAGCAGCCAAGCTGTCATTTCCCGCCTGGCGCAAATAATCCGCCTCAAGCTGCAAGCTGTACGCGATATAGCCCGCAACGCGCGGGTCCACGCCCGAAAGCTGCATGACCGAGGCAATGGATTCTGGTCCCAACGACAAAAGCGTTGCGCCATCGATATCAGTCGCCGTTCCAATCGCGTTTTCCAGCGAATCCGCAGCCAGCTGCGGGTCTTGGTGCGATGTGGTGCGACTATTGATGATTGCCTGAATGAACTGCTGAATCATCTGCACTAAGTAGTCACGCTGAAGCATATTCGTCCTTTCGTTTACTGCAATTGGCGCAGTTGCGGTAATCGCAAGCGCATGCGCGCCAAATTCGTCATCCGCAAAACACTTCGAAGCCGTGCGGTCCGCCGTCTGTAAACGCCCAATCACAGGCAGCCGCGAATCGTGGGCACCAGGGCTCCGCCCGCGAAGGCACGCGCTCCACCAGGAAAACGGTGCTTAAACACCCCGCCGCGCCTTCGCCGCCTACAAATTTTCGGGAATAGGCAGCCCTAAATGCTCGTAAGCACGCGCCGTTGCCTGCCGCCCTTTTGGCGTGCGGATAAGCAGCCCTTGCTGTAGAAGGAACGGCTCGTACATGTCTTCAAGGGTGCCTTGGTCTTCCGACAGCGCCGATGCCAACGTGGACAAACCAACGGGCCGTCCGCCAAATCGCACCGTTAGATACTCAAGGATCTTGTTATCGGTTGCGTCCAGCCCCATGTCGTCCACCTGGAAAAACGTAAGCGCTTGCGCCGCCGATTCCTTAGTGATGCGGCCTTCGCCACGCACTTGCACCCAGTCACGCACGCGTTTGAGCAGGCGATTTGCCAATCGAGGCGTACCGCGGCTGCGGCGTGCTATCTCGAACGCACCCTCATCGGTAATGGCAACGTCCAAAAGCGCCGCCGAGCGCAGCACAATGGCTGAAAGCTCTTCGGGCGCGTAATACTCCAAGCGAAACGCCATGCCGAAGCGGTCGCGCAAGGGACCCGCCAGCAAACCAGAACGCGTTGTGGCTCCTATCAGGGTAAACCGCGGCAAATCCAAACGGATGGAACGCGCCGCAGGGCCTTTCCCCACCACGATATCAAGCGCAAAATCCTCAAGCGCGGGGTAAAGAACCTCTTCGACCATCTTGTTCAAACGATGAATCTCATCGATGAACAGAACATCGCCCTCTTCCAAATTCGTCAAAAGCGCCGCTAAGTCGCCCGTGCGTGCAATGGCAGGACCGCTTGTCGTGCGCAAATTCGCACCCATCTCGTTTGCAACAACCGCAGCAAGCGTGGTCTTTCCCAAACCGGGAGGGCCCGCAAAAAGCAGGTGATCAACGGGGTCGCGACGCTGCTTTGCCGCTTGAATAAGCACCGATAGCGCATCTTTGAGCTTTTGTTGACCCAGATATTCGTTTAAGTGCTTAGGGCGCAAACTGCGATCAAGCGCCAGGTCATCTTCTTGCAGCGAGGCGGAAACAGCACGATCTTCAGCGCGTACGGGGATATCGGTGCCCACAGCAACTGAACCCTGGATGCCTTGCCCCGAAGCACCTGCCTCGAACACCATACCTTCTATTTCAACGTTTCCATTCATACGCACCATTTTCGCTTATTACTGCACGTCCGTCTATGCAAAACCGCCCTAAGAAACGCTTTTGCCAAAATCATTGACGCATCTATGAGACAGCTCAATCACCGTAAATCTCCTACAGCGACCCCAAACGCTTCAGCGCATATTGCAGAAGAACCTGTTCGTTGGCGTTTTCGGGTGCGCCCTTCAGCGCAAGGTCAATCTCAGACGTCACGAACCCCATGGATAAAAGCGCCTCGCGAACGCCCGCATCTTGCGAAGCCGCACTTGCCGCACCTGCGCCTTCGCCACCGGAACCATCGATCCGCAACTGGCTTGTTCCCATCTCGAACGAGCCCTTCAAATCAAGGATTATGCGCGATGCCGTCTTTTTTCCCACGCCCGGAATCTTGGACACTTTTGACACATCTTGCGCGGCAATGGCTGCGACTAAATCATCGGGAGAAAACGTGGAAAGCGCAGCAAGTGCTCCTTTTGGACCAACGCCGGATACACCAATCAGCTTCTCGAACAGGGATTTTTCCTTTTCGGTCGAGAATCCGTACAGCGTTATGCCGTCATCGCGCGCCTGTAAGTACGTAAGAACCGACACCGCTGCGCCCACATCGGGCAACGATGCTATGCCTGTAAGCGACATATTCACTTCAAAGCCCACGCCGTTTACGTCCAAGTAGGCTTTTTGCGCAAACTTAGCAGCAACAATGCCTTTCAAGAAAGCAATCATCAACTGCTCCTTCCCGTTTTCCTTCGTATCGGCTCGCAAGACCGCCGATGCTTGTGCGCCCGACAAGCTGCCGCGGTACGCAGCGGCAAATGCGGCGCAAGGACATCGGTTTCCGTAATGCACGCCGCACCTAGCAAGTCGCACAAATGGTCACTCCCAAAACGCCGAATCAGCGATGTGCACCGCATGCGAAACCACGCCCAGCACCACCGGCCCCATAAAGCCGCCAACGCTTACTATCCCGACAAGCTGCCGTGGTGCGTTGTATAGCAAATGGCAGCAGCCAGAGCGTCGGACGCATGATCGGGCTTAGGGACTTGCTCAAGCCCTAAAATCTGCCGAACCATGTACTGGACCTGCTCTTTTTCTGCCGAGCCTTCACCCACAACCGCCATTTTGATCTGCTTTGGCGTATATTCGCCCACATCAAGGCCGCCTTGAGCGCACGCAACCAACGCTGCACCGCGTGCCTGCCCCGTAGCAAACGCCGCCGTGATGTTCTGTCCGAACCACACCGTTTCGATTCCCGCCGCAACAGGAGAGAAACGCGCAATCACGGCTTCTATCTGCTGGTTTATCTTTAGCAGACGCTGAGCGAGCGGTGCGCCCGCATCGGTGGACACACACCCGTACGCCACGCAGGAAAGACGCACGCCACTCCAAGAGATAACGCCCCAGCCGGTATTCGCCAAACCGGGGTCAATTCCCAATATGTAGCGCTCTTGCCGCAATACGCAAACCCGCCTTCCCTATACGCACAATTCGACAGCAAAGAGACAGCCGAAAACGTGAGATTCGGGCCGGCTTCCCTGCACGAACGATTTGACGCAAGCTCCATCGTTTTGGTCGAACATCGCAAAATAACAAACACTTGTTCGCATATAATAGCATATTTCCCCGTCCGCATCGTTGACAAATTACCCCACCTTTTGTCAACAATTCGCTGCGATTCAACGCACTGGCTGGCAAGGGCTTACGGCAAAGAAACGAAAGCACAAGAAAAATCCGAGGGCAAACAGCACCTCGGATTTTTTGTTGACAAAAGGTGGGGTAATTTGTCAACAAAAAACGAAGGCGACCCCGGGAGTCGGTCAGCCCGGGGTCGCCTTGCAGAAAGGAAGGACCACCAACAGGGAAAGAAGACCCCCTGTTGGCAATCTTATGCCCAGGCTCCGTAGTGCACGAAGCGCTGGATAGCAAAGGCGTCAACCGCATCGATGGCGTCGTCGCCGTTGACGTTGGCGGCCCACAGCAGGGTCGCATGCGTCCAGCCGGCGGGAAGCGCCAGCGCGGCGTAATCCGCGCCGTAGGCGCCGGTGGCCATATCATAGACCACCTGCGCGTCCACGATGTTCACGCGGCCGTTGCCGTTCGCGTCGCCCAGCGTGGCATCTGCCAACACGTCGAGCGTCGCGGCGCCGCCCATGGTCGCCTGGTAATCCAAGGAATCGCCCGCAACAGCGGCGGTAGCGTCCTTCACGCCGATGGTCGCGGCGTCGGCAGCCTTCAGCGCCTTGAGTGTAATGGTGGCCACCACAATGCCGCCCTGAGCGGTAGCATCGGCCTCGTTGCCGTAGAAGCTAAACAGAGCTTCTGCAGCGCCCTCGGCCGGCAGGAACGACGCTCCCTCGGACAGGCCCGCGCCCTTCGAAACGCTCACCAGCTCGAACACGGCAGGGTCGAAGTCCAGCGTGCCAGACAGCGCCGCCGCGCCGTAGTTCGCAGCAACAGATACATTCACCGTAACTGTGTCGCCGGCCTTCACAGCAGCGGGAACAACACCGGAGCCGTCAGCCGCAACAGCCGTGGAGACCTCGAACGCAGGGGCTACGAACCCAAACAGGTTACCCGCATCGGCACCCAGCGGGTCGTCGGTGCGGTTGTAACCCCTCTGCCAAGAGCACCACTGAACCGAGGGGCAACCCTTCGTGTTCTTCTCGGTGTTGAAGTACAGCGTGCCGTCGATGGTAACGCTGTTCTCGCCTTCGGGGAACTGGGCGACAATAGCAGCATTGTTCGTGTCAACGTAATCAACGTGGCCAATAGCCTTGATATTGTCCACCGCGCTGCTGCAACCAGGCAGGTACGTATTATTGGAAATATTGTCGAACTTGTTCAGCGAGCGATAGGAGCCGATAATCGCGCCCGTAGATTCCGCATTGCCACGCGTAATGTTGCCCTCGAACACGTTGTCTTTGAGCTCATAGGAGTTCCAGGCTTGGGCAATCATATTATCGCCGCCCAGAATGCCGCCTACATTGTTCTTGCCATTAATGGTGCCGTCGCAGTAATTGCCAATGATGTTGGCGCGAATGCCGTTCGGAGCGCTCATCATGTCGTTGTCGTAATACATTCCGCCCACAATACCGCCAGCATTAACCGCGCTGGCCGAATTGACGATCTGAACCGCTCCATGGAAAGCGCAGTTCTTCACCGTCACGTTGCCCATGGCATTGTCGCGGCTGCCAATAATACCGCCAACAAACGACGTACCCCTCACGGTGGCGTAGCTCACGCAGTTTTCAATGGTGCCCTGGAATCGACCAGCGAAGGAGCCAATGCAAATCTCGCTGAACGCGCCAATCATTACACCTTCTTCAATGGTGCAATTCGTAATGGTAGACTCATACGATGCTGAAACACCGGAATAAGGACTCTCCTTGCATTCACCACCTAGGAAACCGGATTTCGAAATCTTGGATCCGCTCAAAATGGTCACGTTGTCAATGGTCACCGCATTGCCGGAAAGGCCAACGCCTTCCATATTGTTGACCAAGCCGTAACCATCAATTTTGGAACCGTAAATGTTCAGATTCTTGATCGTCGCACCCTTTACGTAGCCGAAAAGCGGCTTTTGACCAGCAGGGACCGTCACCGTGTAACCCTTACCGTCAAACGTGCCCAAGAAGGGATTGATGTTCTTGCCTGCCTTGATACCCTTGAGCGACTCATCAATCATGCAGCCCGCCGGCTTCCAATTAGTTGGCAGCGTAACATCCGCGCCCAGAGCAAAATACTTGCCTTCGAAGCCTTCGCCTGCGTTAACAGCAAAAGCGAAGTCGTCAATCTGATCGGTAGTGGAAATCACATACGGGTCTTCCTCGGTGCCCGAACCTGAGAAAGAAAGCGCAATAGCAATGTCCTGCTCGGCCGAAGCACCGTGATACGAAACGCGCATCTTATTCAAGCCAGCGGCCTGAAGCGTCAGGTCATCGTTGTTCACCATGACCGTATCGCCATTAGCGTACGTCGCGCGAACCTCCATGCCCGTAGCGTCCAAGCTCTCACCCAACCGGTATTCGGTTTTATCGGGAGCCTTCAGAATTTCAATCTTCGATGGAGTCTCAAACAAAGACACAAACGCCTGGTACGGCTTCGTATCAGGGTAATCGTCGTAAGATACGTTCACCGTTACCTGAGCCGCATGATCTTTCCACTCGGGCTCGGTCACCGATGCCGTCATGTTCGTGAAGGTATTCCATGTGGTAAACGACGCGCTCAAAGCATCACCCGGCTTGGCGGCAACAGAGAAGCTTTGGCCCGTTTTGCTTCCCAAGCCTGAATCTTCGTTGAACAGCTCGGTGGTTTTAGAACCCACTTTCAAGCTGAGCGAATCAACAGAAGGGGTCTTGTACACGGTGAAGCGATACTTGTCGCCGCCCACGTTCAGCATCAAGGAATTAGAAGTATAGCCTGATGGCGAGAAGAAGCTCAAATAGAGGTCTTTGCCCGATTTAATGTTGCTGGTAACCGTCTCGCCCGTGTCCGCGTTCTTGTACGTTACGGTAATGGGGGTGTCCTTGTAGGCATCCTTCGCTGTAACGAACAGTTCCTTAACGCTATTGTACTGATGCACTTCATAATCGCGCACCGAGGGACTAAAGGCAGGCGTCATGTAGCTTGCGTCAGACTTGCTCCAGCCTCCAGCGATAACAACTTCTTCCAAAGAGCCTTCGGGGTTCTTCAGCGAGCTCAGCGCCAACTCCGCGGCTTCCAAGGTCCTGATGTTAGTCACTTCGGGCTGAAGTTTCGCAGGCAGTGCCTCGTAAGCAGCGCGCGCATCGGTAATCTGGGTTTCCTTGGTCAAATCAACCGTGCCAATAGCATCGATTTGAGCAACAACGGCTTGCGCTTTTGCCGTATCGTAATGCTGCACATGGAACGTATACGTGCTTGCAACCGCCTTGCCGTCTTTATCGGCAATGGTTATGGCAACATCGGCCTTGCCGTTCTCGTCCCAGGTCGGGGTCACGGTACCCGTGCCCGTGATTAGCATGTTCTCTTGATTGTATCCATCGGTATTGTTGGTGAAATCCGGTGTGATAGTAAAGCTGTCGTTGGTGGTTTCCAGGTTGTATTCGTACTTGTTTTTCTGGAAATAGCCCAACCCACTTGCGCCTTCCACCTTCACGTTCGGAACAGTAGCGCGGCGCTTGATGTGAACGGTGTAGGCTTTTTCTCCGCCAACTTTGACAATCATGTCAACTGGATTGTAATCGGCCTTCTTGAAAACCTTACGCACATAAGCGGCATTGTTTTCATCAGCTTCCGGATCGATTACCACCGATTGAGCAACACCATCTACATCGGTGTACTCTGCGGTGATCTCGCCCGTTACCCCCGTTCCCAGTGAAGCATGCATGGCAAACTGGCTATCTGCTTCATTGATGACAAGATTGACATCTGATTTCGCGGGGTCGAATCCTCCTTCAATGGGATAGGCATTCGCCCACGAAAATCCTGTAGCATCGGCGAATCGCATATCACTTAGCCGCAGGTTTTCAGGTACGTCCGCCGATCCGGCGGCGTCAGCCGCTTCAGCGAATGCGGTCGCGGGAACCATCATGGTTGCCAAGCAAAGCGAGAGCGCAACGCTGATAAGCTTTTTAGCTTTCTTCATTTCACACCCTTCCTTTTCTTTTCTTTTCCCTTTTCCTTTTCAATAGTGCCTTGAAAATGAAAAACGCCCATGGGTCTCATCGCGAGACACGCGGGCGTTTATGAGCCGAGCACCGGGCTTATGCTTCGACTTACATTTGCGAGCGGATCCCCGGTGACGGCGGTTCCCCCTGCACCACCTGGCGATCCGACTAAGCTTTGTCCCTGTAAAACCGGATAAAGCATCACGGTGACCCACTCGTTGAGGATTTTCACCCCATTCAGCCGTCCCCCCTAGGAGAGGGTAAAGCGGTGCAGCTATTTCATTTTCAAGCTCTCAGCCTACCCCCCCCCCGAGTGGTTTACGCAAGAGGGGTGCCTGGATTCGTGACCTTATAAGCCGCCATGTCAATTCGCTGTCTTGTTCATGTCGCCAAACTACCCTAGCAGCGCTGTTGACGGCCACCCCGTTTGTTGTCAAATTACCCCACCATTTGTCAACAATTTCCAACAACGCTGCCAACAAAAAAAATCCGAGGACAAACAGCGCCTCGGATTTTTTTGTTGACAAAAGGTGGGGTAATTTGACAACAACAAAAGCGAAGGCGACCCCGGGAACAGGTCAACCCGGAGTCGCCTTGGAAAAGAAGAAATCGCTGGCCAAGCGAGATGGAACAAACCTCCGTCCCCTGCTTCCCCTGTTTTATAAGAACAACGCGGCGAAACACATCCGCCGGCAAGGGCGCTATCCCGCCAGCCGCCACCTTCGCAGCCCCTTCTTCTCCTGACGAACATCGAGTTGCAGGTCATGTTGTCGGAAATCGGACGCAGATACGCAAAATATTCCTGTTCGGGGTAGGTCGAGGACGCAAACGACGCGCTGCACCAGCCGCTCCACCGCTTTTGATTCGCATAAACCCCGCAAAACCCCAGGTCGCAGATTTCAGCCCAAAACAAAGACGGCATCGCGCGCCACCAAACCTACCCCGAACCGTAATATTTTGCACATTGGGGCGAATTTTTCGACAAGATGAACTTGACGGCGGATACCGAAGGAGAAAACGTGGGGGAAACGAAGTGATTCCCTCAGCGCACAAATAATACTGCGACCACCTTGTTCCATTAGGCATTATGCCCTTGAACTCAGATGAGGTGCTAAAAGCACCGTTACGGGGACATAAGAAAAGGGACTCGCTCCCAAACGGAAGCGAGTCCCTTACGTGCGATGAGGTCGAGCAAAAGGGCGAAAACAGCCGCCCTAGACGCCGAATTTATTCGTCTTCCTCCAGGGCTTCGGCAATCTCATCCGTCATTTCCATAGTGTGATACACGTTCTGCAGGTCCTCGAGCTCTTCAAGCTTGTCGAACAGGCGCATAACCTTCTTTGCATCAACAACGGAAACAGCGGTCGTGGTCTGGGGAACCATGATAAGCTCGGCACCCTTGGTCTCGATACCCTGCTCTTCCAGCGCGTTCTTTACAGCCATCAGGTCGGAAGGGGCAGTGGTCACGATCCACTGATCGTCGCTGTCTTCGTATTCGTCTCCGCCGGCTTCCATAACGGCCATCATGAATTCGTCCTCGTCAACAGCATTGGGACGATCCGCCACTTTCTTGCCGTCGCCTTCGATGACCTTTTCCACCATGATCTGGCCTTTGCGCTCAAACATGTAGGAAACGGAGCCGGAAGTGCCCAGCGAGCCGCCTGCATGAGAGAATGCGGAACGAACGTCGGCAGCCGTACGGTTGCGGTTGTCGGTCAACGCCTCGCACAGGAACGCAACGCCAGCCGGACCGTAGCCTTCGTACACAACGGTTTCGTAGTTGGCAGCGTCTTTACCAGCGCCAAAAGCCTTGTCGATTGCGGTCTTAATCTTGTCCTTCGGCAGCGAGTTGGCCTTTGCCTTTTCAACAGCGGCCGCCAGAGAAGCGTTGTTTTCGGGATTGGGGTCGCCGCCTTCACGAGCAGCAACGGTAATGTTACGAGAGAGTTTGGAGAACAGCGCAGAGCGCTTTGCGTCCTGAGCAAACTTGCGGTGCTTCGTGGTGGCCCACTTAGAATGTCCTGACATATATAAAACCTTTCCGATAAGTTAAAGTCCAACCAAGTATTTTATCACAGGCGTCAAGAGAGAAAAGAAAAAACAAGCAAGCAAAGGCAAGCAACACGAAATCGTCGCTTTATGTGCGTTAATGCGTAGCGGAAAGAGTTTCAAAGGCATTTGCCAACAACATTGAAGCATGTTGTCGAAAAAACGGGCGTGAATTCGAAGTTGAAGCAGGTTGGAAGTAGGTCGGAACGTTGTTGTTGGCCTGGCAATTCAATTAAGTTTTATTGAGTATA
>CAKTXN010000023.1 GCA_934630905.1 uncultured Eggerthellaceae bacterium | reverse complement strand
TCGGGCGGCACCGCCATTGCGCAGATTCACTTGGTCCAAAAATGCGGTGCGCGCGTGGGCGGCCTTGCCTTCCTTTTGGAACTGGCATACCTGCATCCGCGCGAGAACATCGCAAAGGAACTCGATGTTCCTATTTTCTCTGAATGTGTTGTTGAGCAGGAGAAATGGGACTAAAGCGAAGCCAAGCTAAAGCCGCGCTTGCACGGTTTTAACAAACCCCTACGGTACTAAAAAACGGGACCACGTTCGGTCCCGTTTTTGTTACTCGCCCGTTTTTTGCAGCGGGCGCAGGCTCGGCGGGCTTGCGGGTTCAGCAAGTTGCGGGGCTCGCGAGCCCACGAACACAGCCCGAATCTCCGCTGCTGCTTGCTTTATGCGCGCAAGCGGGCGATTTCTTCCGCCCAGCCGCTCAAGTCTTCATGGGGCGTTTCCAGGAAAAACGGCAAGTCACAAAGCAGCGGATGACGCGTTACGGCGCGCAACGCGTCAAAGCCAATACGCCCCTCGCCAATGGCAGCATGGCGATCTTTATGGGAGCCGCGCTCATTCATGCTGTCGTTCAAGTGGATGGCACGCAAGCGCTCCAAGCCAATGACCTGGTCGAACTCGCGCAACACGCCATCCAAGTCCCCCACAATGTCGTAGCCGGCATCCCAAATGTGACACGTATCCAAGCACACGCCCACCTGTTCGCGCAAGCCGGGCTCAATACGCTCAACAATCGAAGCAATCTCCTGAAACGATCCGCCCACTTCGCTCCCCTTGCCCGCCATGGTTTCCAGCAGAAGCGTGGTGGTATGCGGCGGCTGCAGCACATCATTGAGCATGGCGGAAATCTTTTCGACGCCCACGTCAACGCCTTGTCCCACATGACTTCCCGGATGCATGTTGTAAAGCTGGCCGGGCGTTGCTTCCATGCGTTGCAAGTCGTCGGCAAGAACCTGATGAGCAAACTCGCAGGTCTCGGGCTTATTCGACGCGGGATTAAGCGTATAGGGCGCATGAGCAAGAAACACGGTTGTGCCGTTTTCCGCCGCCAGAGTCTCAAACTTCGCAATATCCGCTGGATCGATGGCTTTCGCTTTGCCGCCGCGCGGATTGCGCGTGAAAAACTGAAACGTGTTCGCATAGATGGATGCCGCCTGTTTTGCCATGACGGCATAGCCCTTTGAACAGGACAAATGACATCCAATAGTAAGCACAAGCAATCCTTTCCATAAGCCGCTTGCCAACAAGCGAGAACTGTTTTATATCCAAGTTATCGTAAAAATCGTTCACAGTTATCGTTTTTCGAGAGTTTATTCCAATAAAGTCGCTTTTTTCAATAACTGTGAACGATTTTAGAATCCGAAGAGAGTAAAAGCAGCATCGATTTTATCTCTCAAAGCTTGCTGCTTGTCACGAAACACCACGGTGGACGGAAAAAGAATCCTGTTGCATTTATGTGCATGCGGTTTTTTATATGCAAAGATTTGTTTCTCCACCAATCGTGCAACTTGGTTAAAAGAAGATAGATTTCTTAACTGACCTGCTGTTATATTGAATATAGGAACACCAATAGAAGCCAGATCATTACCATGGCGGGCATCTGCCTCAAGAGAACCGGGCAAAGCATGCTCGAATGCGCCATGATATTCCACCGCAACATTTTGCTCGGGCCAGTACAAATCGCAATAACGAGCGCGCATTGTTGACGGAATATCCAGCCGATAGTTCATTTCGGGAATACCAAGACCACATCCTCCCAGTTCAACTGGATATCCCAATCTAAGAGCACATTCGATTTCCTTTGGACTTGCCGCCCCACGAACAGCTAAGGGAACAAGCTTTTTAACACGCGAGAGCCCATTGGGCACCTTCAAACAACTCTGCTCGCACGATTCAATAAACGCCGCAACTTTAGCAGGCGTTGTTACGCTTCTACGAGGCACAAGACCGCCCGTTTCTCTGTCTTTAGCAAAGATCCCAAACAGCATGCTCATTAGCACAACAATTTGGATATCCGTGCATTCTCTAGCGAGTTGCACCAAAGCGAGTTCGGGCAAAACGCAATAAAGGCCATCTGCCACCTTAAAGCATAAATCACCAGGAATGCCGCCAGGTTGAACCGAGCAACGCATGCTCTTAGAGTTTCGGCGACACGATGCCGAGGAAACCATGATATGCAAAGGCAATGAAACCGAAAGCATCTGCGCAAGCTGAGCGCCCTCTTGTTTCGACATTCTCGGACGACCTTCGATGAAACAAAGAAGCGGCGTAAAATCCATTGAACCCGAAAGATAGGCCATGAAATTATTCGATGTCCGGGAAACATATGCTGCAAATTCATTATCGACATCAAGCTGCTTCACATGAGAAGACGTCAAAAAAGAAACAGCATCACGCCCCGAAAGAACAACGTTTTCCATTGGTATATATGCCTCCTTCTTCAAAATCGTTCACAGTTATCGTTTTTTGAGAGTTTATTCCAATAAAGTCGTTTTTTTCAATAACTGTGAACGATTTTAAGAAAACAAAAGAAACAAAGGTGGCCATCAACACCAAGATGATGTCAATAGCCACCCTTGTCGATTACCCTATTCGAATATCGTAGGCCTACTGCTCTTGAAAAGTCAATTTCCGCTTTCCACCAGGGAAATTGCCTTAAAGTTAAGTTCAGCGAACTGCGGTTTCACGCACGCTTGGATTGCAGCGCGCAGCTCGTCAAAGCTGATGGGAAGGCGCCCGGTTTTCACCGCCGCCGCAAGCAGCAGCGTGTTCAGCGCTTTCGTGGTTCCCACCGAAGCCGTAAGCGCTGTATCATCCACAACCACCACGCGGTCTCCCAGCAAGCGCTCGAGCTCCGCAAGCACGCCCGCAGCCGTGTACGGCCTCTCGGAAAGCGCCGCCGTTACCGGCTGCACGCCCGTTGACGCCGTGACCACCACACCGTTAGGAGCAAGATACTTCAACGCACCCGCCGCCTCGGCGGGCTCGAACGCAACAATGACCTGGGCTGTTCCGCGCGCAATCAGCGGCGAGCTCACCTGCTCACCGCAGTCACCCATGCGCACATGGGACGTTACGTTGCCGCCGCGCTGCGCCATGCCAATCGTCTCGGCCGTGCGCACATGCCAGCCCTTATCCTGCGCCGCTTGGGCAAGCACCTTCGCCGCAAGCACCGTACCCTGGCCGCCAACGCCCGCCAAAAGGATGTTAATCATTGTTCTCCCCTTCCTCCGCGTGCGCATTCGCCGGCATAATCGCAGATGATGGGCATATCTGCACGCATAAACCGCACCCGTTGCACAGCCCTGCGTTCACGAATGCCTGGCCGCGCGCAGCGCTCTTCGGACCTTGCAGCGCTTTATCGAAACCAATGCCGGGACAGCCGATTTCGGTGATGCACTTCTTGCAGCCCGTGCATTTTTCCGCATCGATCGCTACCGCAGGAAGCGGCTTTTTCAACTGGATGCACGGCTCAATAAAGATAACCGCCGAAGGACCCTCGAACGAAACAGCCTTTTGAACTGCGGCAATGCTTTCCTCCAAGTGAAGGGGATTCGCTGTTTCAATGCATTTCACGCCCAGCGTTTCCAACGTGGCAGCAATGGAAATGGGCTCGCTCTTGGGGCCCATAAGCGTTTGACCCGTACCCGGATGCGGCTGTGCGCCCGTCATAGCGGTGGTCGCGTTATCCAACACGATAATGGTAATGTCATGCTGGTTATACACCGCATTTGCCACGCCCGTCATGCCGCTGGCGAAAAACGTGGAGTCGCCAATGAACGCAAGCGCCTTTTTGCCCGGGTCAACAAGGGAAAGCCCCTGCGCCATGGTAATGCCCGCACCCATGCACAAGCACGTATCCACGGCATCGAGCGGTTTCGCGTTGCCCAACGTGTAGCAGCCGATATCGCCGCAATACGTGGCAGGTGTCTTGCCCAACGCGCGCTTCACCGCGTAGAAGCTGCCGCGATGCGGACAGCCGGGACACAACACAGGCGGACGCACGGGCAGCGGATCGGTCTCCGATTCATACAGAACCGCTGGCTCATCGGGGCCACAGTTGGGAACGCCCAGGTAGCACGCCAGACGCGCCGCAAGATCATCCACATCGTTTTCGCCGGCAGCACGCACCTCATCGGTAACGCGACCATGCACGTTGTAGCCCAAGTGACGCAGACCCGCCAAGCGCAAAAGCTCATCCTCCAGAACGCCATCGAGCTCTTCAATCACCAGAATGTCGGTCAAACCCTGCGCGAACTCCAGCACCGCATCTTGCGGGAAGGGATACGGCAAGCCAATCTGCATGAACTTATACGCAGGAACGAATGCACCCTGCTCAGCAGCGCGCTTCTCAATCATCTGCAATGCTTCGCGCACATACGCCGCACTTACGCCGCCGGCAACAATGCCCAAAATCGGATCGTGCGCCTCTTTTTCGCCACCGCGCACCACGGGGTTGAACGCCGCCGCAAGCGAGCCGCGCGAGAACTCAGCGCTTATCTCGGGCAGGCGCTTATTGATGTCGTGATGCGCCGCAAGCGCGCGAGCAGGGAAAATAATCCACTTGGAATCGCGCACGAAACCCTCTTCGGGCACAGCGCGCGCCACCGTATGGTCGGCCACGTCGAAAAACGCCGACGCATGGCAGATGCGCGTGGTGGGACGCACGATAACAGGCGTGTGGTAGCGCTCGGAAAGCTCGAACGCCTCCTTCATCATGGCAAAGCCCTGTTCAGGGGTCGATGGATCAAGTACGGGCACTTTCGCGAACGCCGCATAGCGACGCGTATCCTGCTCGGTCTGGGAAGAGATCGGACCGGGATCGTCGGCCACGTACAGCACCATGCCGCCCTTGATGCCCACGTAGTTCACGCACATCAGCGGGTCGCTTGCCACGTTCATGCCCATCTGTTTGCAGGTATACAGCGTGCGTGCGCCCGCATACGAAGCGCCCGCCAAAAGCTCAAGCGCGGCTTTCTCGTTCGTGGACCACTCCACGTGCACGCCTTCCGCTGCGCCCTGCGCATGAAGCTTGGCGATGGTTTCCACCACTTCAGAAGATGGCGTTCCGGGGTATCCCGCCACCACACGCACGCCCGCCTCAAGCGCCGCATGGGCAAACGCCTCGTTTCCCATCAAGAACTTTTTCATTGCGCTTCTCTCTTCTCTTTCCGATTCGCGCTTTCACATTTCATTTGGCCTGTTAGCAGCCGAAGAATCTGCAGGCGAGAGGTCTGCAGGCGAAGGGTCCTGCGACCCCGCGCGCCACCGTACAGGGCACAACGCGCGACCCAATCGCGGCCGAAAACCACAGCTGCAGCCGCATCGCGGCCACAACCGAGCCACCGCCACAGCTCGCTCGCAACCAAAACCACATCCGCACCACCACCAGCGCAGCACAGTCGCACCCCAGCCGCATTCCCCTGGCTTGCGGACGTTATTTCGCCATGTCCGCCTTGAAGTCGATAATCTTCTGACGCGCGGTATCGCAACCCGTACCAAGCATCTGAACAGCCAAAATAGCGGCATTCTTAGCGCCGTTGATGGCAACGCATGCAACAGGAACGCCGCTGGGCATCTGCACCATGGACAGCAGAGAATCCAAACCACCCAAGTCGCTTGTCTTCATGGGAACGGTGATAACGGGGCACGGCGTGTACGCGGCAACAACGCCACCCAAATGCGCCGCTTTGCCCGCAGCGGCAATGATGACTTTCATGCCGCGCTCATGCGCGCCGGCTGCCCACTCATGCACTTCCAGCGGCTTGCGATGCGCGCTAGCGATTTTCAACTCGTAGGGAACACCGAAGGCCTCAAGCTGATCCATGCAGGGTTGCATAGCCGGCAAATCGGATTCACTTCCCAAAATAACGCCTACAACAGCGGCTTTACCCTCTTCATGACAATTTCCCATAACGCTTCTCCTTTTTTCAATCGTGACAAATTACCCCACCTTTTGTCAACAAAACCCTTGGCAGAAGGCGGCGAGATTCGTTTTGTCGTGCTCGCGCATTCCAAAGCCCGCGCAATCAACTTACCGTGCGCCCAAGCGCGCGACACGCATTTTTTGCTGTGCTTATTGTACCCGTTAGCTTGCGTTAGAAAGGGCAGCACGCCACGCAATCAGGTAATCAACCCATTCGCCGTACGATTGGGTACCTTGCTGCTGACCAAATGTCTTCAAATACGCATCGTTTACCGCTTGGCCCGCCTCGGAAACCGTGCCACTATACGCGGTGTAATGGTCGCTTGTTTGCAGCATATCGCGGATGACCAGCGCTTTTTCGTCAGTAACGTTATCGACGCTCAAAAGCTGCTCCGCCGACGACGGGTAGTTTTCCGCTAACGCGTTGAAGCACGCCACAAACGCGCGGTAATAACCGGAGTAAGCGAAATTGGGGTCACCACTTGCCGAGCACGCCATGAACGCCGCAAAATTCGCTTCCTCCTCGGCGGCAATGCCCAGACGATGAGCCGCTTCGTGGCACATGTTGAACGCAAGCGTGGCGGGAGCGCAGTTCTCGGGAACGTTCGCCTCGCCCGTTAGGGGAATGAAAATACCATCCGACCCTGTATACAGCAGCGCATCTCCCAAAAGCGAGAGCCGCTTAACAGGCGCCGTGGAACCATCGAACACATCATATCGGGAAGCAAGTGGCGCAAACGCAGCGCCGCCTTCTGCCGCTAAATCGTCAAACAATGCGGGAATCACCTGGGCTGTTTCGGAGTCGCGCTGCACTTGCGTGGCAAACAGCGCAGCCTGCTGCCAATAATAATCCGTGGCATCATATAGCTCTTCAGCCGTATATTCCCGCACGTCAAGACCGATTTCCTGGGATAAGGGCGGCGCATAATGATTCAACGCCCAGCCGCACACCACCACTGTTGCCAGCGCGGACGCAACCAAAAGCGCACGCGAAAACCACGCCAAAAGCGACTTGCGGCGCGCCACGCAATACGCAAGCGAAACAACCGCCAGCGCAACAAGCGCCACCAACAAGAAATCGCATACGGAAACAGAAGGTGAAAGCGCGCTGGTCAGCGATGCGAGCGCGGCCATAAACGTGCGCGAAGCCACGCGATACATCGGAAAGAACGCTTCGCCGTAAACGCTGAAAAGCGCCACCGATCCCACCATGACCAGCAGCAACACTACCGTTATGGCGAAACGCCGGGCTGTTCCCTTCGTCATGACCGATTTCATCCCTTCCTCTCCCATGCCGCAAGCAAGGCAACGCACGTCGTAACCGCATCCGCGCTAATCGCCCACGCACCTGCGCGCCCATAGCAAGTGCGCAAACCAACCGCAGCCGCGTCCGCTCGCACGCGCCCGCGTGCGCAACTGCATCACGAACGCACCCGCAGCCGCCCACGTCCACGCACGACCGTAGCCGCTCACGTGTTCTTTTCGCAAATTATCGAACATACAGCACGCCCCAAACAGGTCACGCGCGAAAATGCAGGAAAAGAAAAGAGGGCATCAACGCCCCGAAAAAAGCCAGGAGACCACCGTGAACTACCACAACGTACATCTTGCCGAAAGCGCTATGGTTGCGCCGAATGCATGCCTTGTAGGCTCTGTCGAAATCGGCGAAAACGTTACCGTCATGCATTCCGCCAGTGCACGCGGCGATTACGAAGGACACATTGTAATAGGTGATCGCACGAACATGCAAGAGCACGTCTGTATCCATGTTGACCTGCACGGATTGTGTCAAATCGGAAAAGGCGTGACTATTGGCCATGGTGCCATTTTGCACGGATGCACAGTGGGAGACGAAAGCCTGATTGGAATGGGCGCCACGGTGCTTGATGGTGCCGTTATTGGCAGCCATTGCTTGATTGGCGCTGGCGCTCTAGTGACGGGCACGGCGAGCATCCCCGATGGCATGCTCGCAATTGGTGCGCCCGCCCGCCCGGTGCGCCCACTTACGGCACAAGAAATAGAGCGCGTGTCAAAAGGCGGGGCCGAATATCAAGAAATCGGTGAAGAAATGACTGAGCAGGGGCTTCTTTTCCAAGGTCTCGAAAACGTACGCGCCAACTGCCCACAAGTTGCTCTTGCATAACAGCTGGCGCGCTTTCACGTTTACGCTACAAGCGTCCTTTTACTCATTACACTCGTTTACGCAGCTCCTGCGTTACTCCTTGCGCGTCTTTCTTGCCAACACCACCGCACCGGAAACACACGCGGCCATCAGCAGAACCGCAACGCTCATCAGAGCTGCGGCGTTATCACCCGTCTGGGGGATGGTCTTGCCGTCCGCAGCAGGCTGCGTCTTGCCATCGGCACCAGGCTTGGGCTTGTTGCCATCACCCGGCTTATCGCCGTCGCCCGGCTTGGGCTTGTTCGGGTCATCGCCATCACCCGGGTCGCCACCAGGAACGTTGTTCTTGGTGTAGATGTTCTCGAACTCCATAACCCGTACAGGATCCACATTCGGCACCGGCTCGTAGAATTCGCCGTTGTCGGTCACCACCAGGTGCGCAGGCATGATGGTGTAGCCCGAAACAGTGCTGCCACCCTGAACGTTGTAGTCGGTGATTTCAATCTCGTAGCAGCTAATCATGTACACTGCGTCCGAATACGTCCAATCCGGAACTGCGGTATTCTTCTCACGAACCAAGAAGCCTTCGCTCGTAAGACCCCTTACCTGGTCCTTCGGTCCTTCAATGGTCAGTCGTCCCTCGTAAGTTTCTGCGCCGTTCGTCACGACCTTGCCCGTTATGGTCACATCGGCGTAATTCTCGATTACACCCGCGCCAACGGAGAAGATCTCCAGCTCAAACTCCTGCTGACCAGGGGCAATGTCGCCACCCTTCACAACCCTTTTCTCAAAGGGGAAGCCATACGAAACAATCGCGTCACCCGTGGTGAAGTGGATGTTCTTGTACAGGTTGAGATAGCCCTTAGCCGCCTCAACGCCATCGTGTTCGATAAGGTCAATCGTTGCACCTTCGCTATCAACGGCAACGGCGGTCTTCAGCGTGTAGTCATCCAGGATAACGGGGTTATCAGCGATTGCCGGAATATTTTCCTGGTCCGTGTTCTTCGCATCAACGTCAACCAAACCAACCCTGAACGTTCCGTTGCAGCCAGAAGGATACATGCCGGAAAGCTCAACTTTCGCGCCACCATAGATAGTGAGATCGCCTCTTGCCCAAATGGGAGAATCCTTGGCGGACGTAGCCTTAACGCTGCCGCCGTTGATTGACAAGTCGGCCTGAGCGAACAGACCCGGGAAGAGGCTTTCTGCCACTACGTTCGAGTTGTTGACATAGATGCTTCCACCGCCAGTCTGGCCATCACCAGGAGCAATGTACGCCGCATTGCAGCCCTCTTCCATGGCGGAAAGCTTAACGTCGGAACCGTTTGCGATGATCAGATTGAACGCATCGATACCCGCATACAAGCCGTTGGCCGTAAGATTCACGTTGTCCAAACGCACCGTTCCATAGACGGAAATGCCAATACCGCCGGAAGAGTTAATAACAATCGTGGCGTTCATGATGTCAACGCTTCCCCATTGGCAGGTAATGCCATCCTGCGTATCCCCGGTAACGTTAATCGTAAGCGTGCCTGGACCCTCGATCTTAAGGTTGCTCTTGATAATAGCGCCCAGATTATTATCCAGGGTGATCTGATTGTTGCCCTGAAGCGTGATGGTCAAATCATTCGAGAGCATTGAATAAATGCCGCCACTCATTGTTGCTTTCGTGATGGTGGCGTTGTTCAAAGTAAGATTTTGCGTAGCAGGGTCGTATGTCGCGGTTCCCTCGCCGCAGTCGATGGTAAGCTTTTCGCTGGTGAACTGCTCGCCATTAACATGCAAATCGTACTCGTCTACCGCGAGCGCTGTCGCGGGCAGAATAGCCAGGGCGAACGCAAACGCCACAGCCATCCCCAATAATTTCCGTATTCTCTTCATGGCACTCCCTTCCTGTTCGGTGGACTCGCAAAGAAGCGAAACCGGATAAGCAGCAAGCGCATTCGGAAGAAACAGCGATTGTCCAGGATCAACACATCGTCAGTTGCTTCCAAACGCAGCCAAGCTCATTGCGCCTGGTAGCGCCTGCACTAAAGGCAGCTCCGGTGTCTTAAAGACTTTGCAATCATGTTCCATATTACAGGGGTCGTGGGAGATTTTGCAAGACTACATGGCTCATTTTTAGAGGATTTGAGTAACCTTATGGCTCAAAGTGAGTAAAAGCGCCCGGGCTGCTGCCCGAAAAGCAGAGAACCCGAGCGCTTATGCATTTGTACGTTCATTCGTTTACCCGTCCGCAAAGCTGCAATCCCCGGGAAATCTCGCCGCAAACACACGCAGATGAATATGAGGAGCGAAAAACGGATGCGAAGGACCAGACGCCCTTACGTTGTCTCTTACCTTGGCCCTTACATCGATTGTGCGGCGCGCGCCACCAGGTCAACGCAAGTATCCATGCCCAAAATGCCCGTATCAAGCGCCATGGTGTACTCATGGACGCTGCCCCAATGACGACCGGTGTAGCACTCGTAATAAGCGTGACGGCCGGAGTCAATCTTGCGCATAATGCGTCGTGCCTGCTCGGGATCAGTGCAATCGTTGAGCTCCATGGCGCGCGGCAAACGATGCGCCTCGTCGGCGAACAGAAACACGCTCATGTGATCGATGTTTTCCTCTTCCAGCGTAACACCAGCGCAGCGGCCCAAAAGCACGCAAGGACCTTCGTTTGCCAGCTTGATAATGGCGCGGCGCTCATACTCGAACACGGTGTCTTTAATGTCGTAAGACGCAGGAAGAATCGCGCGCAGGAACGAATCGCGCTTGCGCATGACTTCTTCTTCCTCGATGACTCGGTCAACATCAAGACCGCTTTCGCGCGCGGTGCTCAGAATAATGTCGCGGTCATAAAAATTGATGCCCAGGCGCTCGGCAACTTGGCGTCCAATGGTGTGCCCGCCTGCTCCGTATTCACGGCTGATGGTAATGACTTTCATGTGCGCACCTTTCCCACGGAAACTTAGATGGCGATATTCGTTATACCGATGCATTAGCGCATCCGTATCAGTTTAACGCGAAAACAAACGAACGCCTAGCAAAGACCAAAAGCAACATTTGGAGCGGAAGCGTTTTTCCGATGCAGGGCGCCGTTTGGCAATACGCGGCAAAGCGCGGCAAGGGCATTCCAAGCACTCCAAGCATTTCCGGAGACCCCGGCACCCCAGTCCAAGCACCCAATCCTAAGATGCCAAGCGAAACGCCCGATCGTAAAACACCAGGCGAAACGCCCAGCAACCACCCAGCCGCGAAACCCCCGCTACTCCAGCGTGTCCAAAAACTTGCGAAGACGCTCGCGCGCAACTTCAATTTCGTAGAAGTCTTGCCTGTTCAGTACGCGGTCAAACTCCATCATTGCAGCATCGATCATCTCGCGTCGCTGACCCGTTGCTTCTTCATACATGCGCTCGCCACGCAAAAGCTGCAAACGATTCGCTTCATCTTCGCGCGGATTCTGCTTCAAATACGACAAGCGCTCGAAACGCGCAGCGGCTTCTTCATCGGAAATCTTATGCTCTTCGTTTTGGACGATCATCTTGTGCACTTCGCCCGTGGAAAGAATGCAAACTTCCACTTCAAGCAGGGAATTCACATCGTAGGTGAAAATCACGTCAATGGCTTCTTGCCCACGCGGACCCGCCGGGACCGAAGCGGAAATCTCGCCGAGCAACAGGTTGTTGGACGCCATGCGGCTTTCACCTTGCAAGATTTTCACGACCACCTGCGACTGATTGTCGTACACGGTGCTCACGCGCTGGCGCCGGCTCACCGGAATCACGGTATTGCGCTCGATAATGGGAAGGAAATGCCCTGCTTCCTCGAACGTGCCGTTGCCAGCAACAACCTCGGTACCCAGCGTAAACGGGCACACGTCGGTCAGAACAACTTCGCTGATTTCTGCATCGCGCATTTTCATGCCGCACTGCAACGCAGCGCCCAACGCAACGGCGGTATCGGGATCAACAAGCGTTTCGGGCTTGCGACGGAACACTTTTTCCACGAAATGCCGCACCACGGGAAGACGCGTGGCGCCACCCACCAAAACAATGCGGTCGATATCTTCCAAATGAACATCGGCATCGCGCAAACTGCGCTCAATGGGGCGACGCAAGCGCTCAAGCAACGGCTGGCACGCCTGCTCATATTCTTCAAGCGTGAAGTCTTCCGAGTAATGCTTTTCTGCAAAAGTCCAGTTCATCGTAACGTTTTCGGATTTCGAGAAGCAGCACTTCGCTTCTTCGGCGGCCTTGGTAAGCTCCGCCTGCGCGCGATTATCAAGCACCTGCCGCGCCATGCCAATGCGCGCCAGGAACATGGTTTCCAAAAGCTCGGTGAAATCTTCGCCGCCAACGAAATTGTCGCCCGCAATGGCATGGACCTCCATGATGCACGCGAAAAACTCCAAAACCGAAACGTCGAACGTGCCGCCGCCCAGGTCAAATACCAGGCAGCGCTCATCCACTGGTTCGCCTTGCGCGGCTTGAACCGCGATGGTTCCCATACCCGCAGTCGCCGTTTCTTCGGTCGGACGCGCCGCCGCACCGCCCACGCCATGCGCAATTGCCGCCGCCGTGGGTTCGTTGATAATGCGGCTCACCTTGAGTCCGGCCAGCTCACCGGCGCGTTTCGTGGCTTTACGTTGCAAGTCGTTAAAGTAGGCGGGCACGCTGATAATGGCCTCGTCCACTTCGCAACCCAAGTACACTTCGGCGTCTTCTTTCAGGGAACGCAACACAAAACGGGACAATTCCTCGGCACGAAACTCCATACCATCAAGCTCGAACGTGCGATCGGTGCCCATGCTGCGCTTGAAAACGCTTGCCACGCTCAAGGGGTGCAGCATGCCGAAAGCGCGCGCCGTTTCGCCCACCAGAATCATGCCATTTTCGTCGATAGCCACCACCGAAGGCGTGAGCAGCTTGCCCAGCCTATTGGGAATTACCTGAGCGCACCCATCGCGGAAGCACGCGACCAGGCTGTTTGTTGTTCCAAGATCAATGCCAACCAACATGCGAAGACACCTACTACTAAAATTCTCTTCCACTCTCTGCCGCGGCAACGCTCTGACAAGCAGCTCTGCGCATACACGCACGCGTCACCGTTGCTCGCAGCGCGCAACACCGCCGCCCGCAGCCCCAGCGCACCCAACAGCGCCCGCCGCGCGCACCGCCAGCAGCCGCGCACTTACGGCCGCCCGCTTGCTGCCGCCCACGCGGATACAGCGCAGCTACAGCTCCCCTTGCCGCTTGAGCTCCTGCTCAAGGCACGCAAGGCCCAGGGAACCCGGCCACTTCTTTCGGCCAAGCTTAACCAGCTCGCAGCACGTGACCACATCACCCTGAATCAAGCCGACCAGCGCCTTGAACAGCACGCTGTCACAGCATGCTCCGTTACCGCACCGTTCGCATAACGGCAGCTCGTCGGCTTGCGAAAGCGCATCGCGCACCTGATCGACCTGCCCCAGCAAAGCAAACATTGCCGCTTGCCACAGCAGGAAATGACGCCGATGTGTGCTATAGGGAAGCAGCAGAACATCAATTTCTGCCACGGCCTCTTGTGCATATTGTACCGCAGCTTGCGCATTGCCCCGATACCACTTTAGCAACGCCAGGTCCGACAGCTCCTGGAAGATGGTTGCCTCTCGTTCCTTCTTGTCCTTAATGCGACTCAGCAAAAGCGTTTCATACGCCCGAAAATCCCTGGTATACGCCGCCAGAATCCGCTGTATCTGAAAGCGCTGATCATCGTTCATGTGCGGGCTTCCCGTGCGCGCAAAATGCCTCGCGCGCCGCAAGCTTCCCGTGCCTAAAAGCTCCTGAAGAGCGCGATAGTACGCCAAGCCGCCTAAACTTTGCGGCGAAACATCGTGCTTCTCGTTCACATCGCCCCACGAATCAAGATGGGCACACAGCTGACCGAACAGGCCAAACTGCAAAAGCACGTCGGCAACGTCCGCATACACGGAATCATACGCAAACGAAAACGACGCATGAAATAGCGTTTCCACCGCTGCACGCGCCCGCCCCGCCCGACGCAACACCAGCGCCTTGCGCAGATAATGGCTCACCGCCAGCTTCCCCGCCGCCTTCGACTTGAGCAGCAGGCCGTCGCATTCCCGCAGCGCATCGTCATAGCGACCCAGCGCCTCATACACGAACGAGAGCATCCGATAGCTATCGGGGCTTTCCGGCTCCACCGCGCGCTCGCGCAAGAAGTAACTCTCTGCCAGGGCGAAGTCGCGCACAAAGTACGCATACAGGCCCACGTAATAAAGCGTTACAGGGTCTTTGGGCTCCTGCTCAAGCACCTGCTGATAGTAGTCGAGCGCTTTTTGCGCATTGACCTCGGGATTCTTCCCGTACAGCTGCGCCAACGCACGCTCGGTCTCAATATCGTCATGGGGAAGCCGAGCCAAACGAAGATACGCCTCAACGGCATCGTCCGTGCGGTCCAAACGTCGCAAAAGCCACGCCCGAAACGAGAGACAATCCGCATCGTTCGGGTCAAGCTCCAAACCCTTATCCAGCACCTCAAGCTGCCATTCGGGTGACGCATCTTTTTCGTCTTGCGAAAGGATTGCTAAGCGAAAACACGCCTGACCAGGCCAATCCATCTCTTCGCCTTGCTTTAAGCGCTCGTAAATTTCGCGATAGATTGCAAGCGCTGCCGCGCGACCATGCTCAAGGGTAAACGGCGTACCATCGTAGAGCTTGCCTTCGTTCGGCAACGCCTCCTCCGACCCAACAACCGCCGCATCGGTGGCTTCGGCATAAAGCGCTTTGCACCACAAAACGGGCAGGTAATCGCTGCACTGGCTATCTTCCAAAAACCGCAAATCATCGGCAGCTTGCTGCAGCGCACCATTGCGAAGCAGGATACGCAGACGCAAAACATACACGCCCAAGTCGCCTTTTTCCAGCTCAAGCGCATAATTCACCTGATAAAAAGCATCGCGATCGTTATGCATCTCAAAACAATACTGGGCCAGCAAATAATGGGCATGGTACGCCCCTGGCATCACGTCTATCAGGCGTTTCGCCGCCTGCGCTGCCTCGGGCCAGCGGTTCAGCGAGGCCATGACGCGCGAATAATGCGTCAAGCGCTCGGGATTATCGGGGTCCACTTCCGCCGCTTCCTGATAATAGGGAAGCGCCAACTCGGGGTGCTTTTGCGCATAAAGGGCATCGCCGCAACGGGCAATCATCTCCGCCAAGCGCGCGCGACGTTTTTCCGTGCGCACGGTGCCATCGGGTTGCATGGCGCGCACCACTTCTACCAGGGCTTTTGAGTCCTCGAATGCTCGCTCGTAGCGCTCTGTTGCCAAAAACGCCTGCGACGACAAGTTATAGTACTCGTACGGTTCAATGTTTTCCGGATCAATGCGATCGATGAGCTCCACCGATTCTTCGTCACGCTCGTTTTGCAGGTAGCACCATGCCAACTCGAAAAGCAGCTTATCGGAGCAATCTCCCTGCTCAAGGCGCTGTTCATACTGCTCGATAAGCGATTCATTCCACTGCTGGCGAACATCGCTCAGCTCCATGAGCTCCTTTTGGTCGCCGCCTGCGGCATGCATCAGGTCGCCCAAAAGCTCCACGCCTTCGGCAAAGCGCTGCTGCCCCGCCAACGATTGCGCTAAAAGCCAGGTCAAACGACGATCCCCGCGGTTATTTTCAAGCAACCCGCGCACAATCGCCTCGCATTGCTCCCACGATTCGCCATCGGCATACGTTTCTGCAAGCTCCTCTTTAAGGTGCTCGTCTTCGGGAAACTCCTTCGTTAGCTCCAAAAGCTTGACAACGCCCATGCCGTCGCCCTGAGTTGCCGAGTAGTGATAGCGCAGCGCGCGCCCGTACGGATGCGTTTCGGAAAGCGCGTCCATTTTATCCAAAAACTGCGCCGCATCTTTCCACTCGCAATGCCCCGCCTGCAAGTAAAGGTCCAGGTAAGCGTCGCATTCTTCAGCGTTTTCACCAGGCGTGAACAGCTGGAACGGAAGCGCCGGCGGAAACTTCGCGCCATCTATCAGAAGATGATCCACGAACGGGCGCGGATACGTTTCGCACAGCTCATCGCGCCGCTGCGACCACTTGAACGTATCTTCCAGAACCTGCCATACCTCTTGGGGAAGGTTCCCGTTGTGGAGAAGGAACAGCAGCAACATCATTTCTATTTCAGGGCGGCTATCCAGCGCAATCGCAACATCCTGCGTAAGCAAATTGCGCCACAAAGCAGGATCAATGCGCTTCTGGAAATCCGCATACAGTGCTGTGAGCTGGGACAACCATTGTTCTTCAGGTGTTTTTGCCGCCTCGGCGGCAAGCGCTTCGGAATCGCCTTCCGCTGCAGCTTGAGCGGCTTTCGCGTCTTTCGCCGCCTCCTGTTGACGCGCTGCCCACGAAAGCGCTTGCTCGTATGCTTCGCGCAGCACCTTGAACTCTTCGGGTTTATCTTCGGGGTTCGTGTGCATCAGCTGCGCGCGATACGCTTTCGTTATCGCTTTTTTGTCGGCAGTTGGCTCAATGCCCAAAACTGTCCAGTCCATGCGTCCTCCCCTTCCCTTTCTTTTCGGCACACGCACATCGCTCGCGCCGGGCACCAGAGCCAGCCGTCAACGCACCAGCTTCCAAGCCAGGTGCCTAAATCGCAGCCCCGTTAAATCCACCCGAAATGACGACACGCATGATAAATGCCGTCTTGGTCGCACGCGTCCGTCACGTAATCGGCGCGTTCCTTCAGCGCAGGCACGGCATTTCCCATGGCAATGCTCGTCCAACTCGGACAAAACATGGAAATGTCGTTTTTGCCATCTCCAAATACTACCGCATCTTCGTACGGCGCGTGAAAATAGTCCATAAGGAAGCGGATTCCCACGTCTTTATTCATGGGTTCAACGAACAGCGCACCTGAATTATACGTGACCCACGGCACGTCATCCAGAACGCCTGTAGCCACCAGCGCGGGGATATCCTCCGTCGCGCAGGGAATATATATCTTCATGACCTGGGTCAATGCATCAATATCCAAGTTGGCATCGTAGCGTGTGGGCAGATAATAATCGCCCGATATCGTTGCAAAATCGGGGTTGCTTGACACGCGCCACGGCACGTTATCTGTGGTTACCGCCCAGGGAACGCCTAGCTCATCAAGACGATGCAGACACGCTTTCACCGGCGGCAAATCAAGCGAGCGCATCCACAGCAGCTTGCCATCCACCGTAACGGAATTTCCACCATCAGACACCACATTGCGAATGCCCGCGCTATCAATGAAATCAAGCGCGTTGCACTGCAAACGCCCCGTGGCAAGTGCCACAAAATGCCCCCGTGCTTCCAAAAGGCGCAACGTTTCACGCGTGCTATCAGGTATATTGCGCGTAAGCGGAATAGCAAGCGTTCCGTCGTAATCAAAGAAGAAGTACTTTTTCGTTCCCATAATTATTCTTCACCTGGCTTTTGCGGCAACTGGAGCATCATGCAAGACCAAACAGCAGCCCCACGCAGCGCACGATAAACGCCACGATCCACGCCACCGCGCACTGCCCAACCACAATACCCAGCGCCCATTTTCCGCCCAGTTCGCGATTGATGCTTGCGATTGCCGCCACGCACGGCGTGTAGAGCAGGCAAAATACCAGCAAGCACGCACCCGCCAGCGGCGTAAACGCCGTTGCAAGAGCCGATGCCCCGCCGTAAAGCACAATCATGGTGGCCACAACGCTTTCCTTCGCAATAAAGCCCGAGACCAGCGCCGTGCCAATGCGCCAATCGCCCAGACCCAGCGGGGCTAGAATTGGTGCAAGCAAGCCCGCTATCTGCGCCAACATGCTGTCGGCGGAATCCTGCACCACGTTGAGTCCAAAGCTGAACGTTTGCAGCGCCCAAATCACCAGCACCGCAAGCAGGATAATCGTGAACGCGCGATGCAAAAACTCGCTACATTTATCCCACATCAAGTGGCCAACGTTTTTCGCCGCTGGCATGCGATAGTTCGGCAGCTCCATAACAAAGGGCACAGCTTCGCCCTTCAGCACGAACTTCTTCAGCAAGAACGCCACGAAAATACCCACGACAATGCCCAGAACGTAGAGTAGCCCCACAACCAGGCCCGCTTGCTGCGGGAAAAACGCCTCGCCCAAGAATACGTAGATGGGCAGCTTTGCCGAACAGCTCATGAACGGCGTAAGGATGATGGTCAGCTTGCGGTCGCGCTCCGAAGGAAGCGTGCGCGTTGCCATAACGCTGGGTACGCTGCAGCCAAAACCAATGAGCATGGGCACGATGCTGCGCCCCGAAAGGCCCAGCTTACGCAGCGGTTTATCCATAACGAACGCCACGCGCGCCAGGTAACCGCTGTCTTCGAGCATAGACAGGAAGAAGAACAGCACAGCAATGATGGGCAGAAACGACAGCACGCTGCCCACGCCGCCGAAAATGCCATCAATCACAAACGATTGCAGCACCTCGTTTATCTGGGCGCTTTCCATGGCGGCGGCACACACATCGCCCAATGCGGTAATGCCCGTTTCAAGCAAATCTTGAAGGAACGCGCCGATAACTTCGAAGGTCAGGAAGAAAACCGCCATCATGATCAGGATAAATGCAGGAATGGCCGTAAAGCGCCCCGTAAGGATACGGTCCGCCTTTTGGCTGCGCGCGTGTTCGCGACTTTCATGCGGCTTTACCACGGTCAAGCCGCAAACGCGCTCGATGAACGAAAAACGCATGCTTGCCAGCGCCGCCGCGCGATCAAGATGGCTTTCTGCCTCCATCTGCAGCGCAAGATGCTCGATGGTTTCCAGCTCGTTTTCGTCCAGATTCAGCGCACGCGCCACCAGCGGGTCGCCTTCTGCCAGCTTCGATGCGGCAAAACGCACGGGAATGCCCGCCTTTTGGGCGTGGTCTTCAATCAAGTGCATAATGCCGTGAAGGCAGCGATGCACCGCGCCGCCGTTTTCCGTGGCGTCGCAGAAGTCCTGGCGTTTGGGGCCTTCGCCGTAATACGCAACGTGCATGGCGTGGTTCACCAGCTCGGCAATGCCTTCGCCCTGCACGGCACTAATGGGCACAACAGGAATGCCCAGCTGCGCTTCCAGCTCGTTGACCAGCACCGATCCGCCGTTTGCAGATACTTCGTCCATCATATTCAGCGCCAACACCATGGGAATATCCAGCTCAAGGAGCTGCATGGTCAGGTACAGATTGCGCTCGATGTTCGTGGCGTCCACAATGTTGATGATGCCACACGGTTTATCTTCCAGCACGAACTGGCGCGTAACAATCTCTTCCGCGGAATACGGACTCATGGAATAGATGCCCGGCAAGTCTGTGACCAGGGTGTTTGCGTGGCCCAGCAGCGGGCCGTCTTTGCGATCAACCGTAACGCCGGGGAAGTTGCCCACGTGCTGATTGGAGCCCGTGAGTTGGTTGAAGAGGGTGGTTTTGCCGCAGTTCTGGTTTCCCACCAGGGCAAATGTCAGTTTCTTATCCTGGGGAAGCGGCGTTTCCTCGGATGCGTTGTGGTAGCGACCGCCTTCGCCAAAGCCAGGGTGATCGGTTTCATGAGGATGCCCGCCCGGGAACACACCGCGCTTTTGCGGCTGCCCCGTGTTTCGCTGGGCGTCGCCAATGCGCGCAACCTCTTCGTCCACCACATCGCACAGCGTGATGCGCGCCGCATCTTCCAAGCGCAACGTAAGCTCGTAACCGTGAATGCGCACCTGAACAGGGTCACCCATGGGAGCGTGCTTCACCATGGTCACGTGGGCGCCCGGGATTAAACCCATGTCAAGAAAATGCTGGCGGAGCGCGCCTTCTCCGCCTACTTGCTGGATAAGCGCGTTCTTCCCAATGGGAAGAAGGTTCAGGGTCAGAGCATCATCGTTGGCGTCGATGTCAACCGACGGACGACCCTCGCCCATTGCATCAATGGAAATAGCTGGCATTTCAGTACCAGGCTCGCAGCAATTCGCCATACATGTTCCTTAGAGCGCACGGTTTTTGTTCTTGATTCGTGCGCCATCGCTTCGCTTAAAACCTATCTTTCAAGTGCGAAATTATAGCGCAACCGCTCTTCAGGAACGAAAAGCAACTCAGAACTCTGACATTTCAGCGGCGGGAATCACGTTGGAGCCGCCCGGA
>CAKTXN010000022.1 GCA_934630905.1 uncultured Eggerthellaceae bacterium | reverse complement strand
GCGCACACCACGCCCAAGCCGGTGAAGAGCGCCTCCTGTTGCTGGGTGAGATGCTCGGAAGGCACCACGAACGACGCCTTGAGATCACCGGAGGCGCCGCCGCACCTACCGGCATCGCCAGCACCCGGCACACGCACCTCGTCGCCGTCATGTGAGGCAGCGGGCACCTTGACCTCCACGGTAGAGCGACCCTGGCGCGTGCCCGTGCCATGGCACGAATGGCAGGCGTTCTTGATGATCTTGCCCGAACCCTGGCACACCGGGCACTGCATCGCGGTGGTGAAGAGGCCCATCATGTCGACCTCGGCCTGGCCCGAACCATGGCAGGTGGGACAGGTGATGGGTTCGGAACCAGCCTCGTAGCCCCTGCCGCGGCACTCCGGGCAGCTCTCGAGATGCGAGTAGGCCACACGCTTGGTGCAGCCCTTGCGAGCCTCGTCGCGGGTGAGTTCGAGCTGGATGGAACGCGTGGCACCCTGCTTGCGCGCATAGGGGGTGCCTTGCGGCGTGCGGCCTGCAGAGCTGTAGCTCGCGCCATAGGGGCCGCCCCACGACGTCCAGCCGCCGAAGGGGCTGTAACCGCCCGACCAGGAACCGGCACCGGCAGGGCCCGACGCATACGGGTTCTGTGTGGTGAAGCCGCCAGCCTTCACGGCGTCGTAGCGGGCCTTCTTGTCGGGATCCGACAGGGTGTCGTAGGCCTCGGAGACCTCTTTGAAGCGCTCCTCAGCACCAGGCTCCTTGCACACGTCGGGGTGCATCGTGCGGGCCTTGGCGCGAAACGCCTTTTTGATGTCCTCGGGCGTAGCATCCTTGGAAACGCCGAGAATGTCGTAGTAGTCCTTGTTGGAGGGGGTTGCCAAAACGACCTAACTCCTCAAGTAGCAGGTAAAGAAAAAACGCTCGCTTTATTCTACCCACGCCGGGCGGCATACATATAAAGCCCAGATACTCGCAAGGGAGTTGAAAGCCGCCAGCGTGCAACCTCACGCAAAAGGCCCTCAGGCCCCAGTTGTCGTCGTGTCGATCAACCTCGAAGGAGAGGAGACAGACCCTGCGGTAGAGGACGGCTGCGTCGCAGGCTTGTTTTGCTCCGGCTCCACAGTTGGGCCCGAGCCGCTTTCATCAGAGGCTGCGTCTGCGGCCGTGTCTACAGAGCCCTTCTGCGACGCACTCTGCTGCGGAGTCGGCATAAGCAAGGCGATTGCAACAATGAGTGTGCACAGGGCAGCCACGACGATTGCAGTGACCTTCAGCACTTTGAGTACCGCCCTCAAACAGCCCCCCGTTGCCTTTGGACTACCAGAAGGGGTCGGCACTCCTTGCAGACGGTCCTTGTCTGCACCGTCGCAGGTAGCGCTCAAAAGCGCGCTGCAATAGGGGCATGCTTTCATACTGGGCAAAACCGACTGTCCGCAATTAGGGCATTTCATCGTGCGCTGACTCCTTCTCGTGCTGTCAAGCTGAATAAAAAACGTCTCCCTCTTCAGCGTCGTCCTCGAAAGGCGCCGAAAAGGGACTCATGCGTCTTGAGGTGGCCTGGCTCATAGGCCGCCTGCGATCTGGACGACTCCCGTCGGGTGCCGGCGTCGGCAAGGCCGCGAAGAAGGACCTCGACGGCACGGTCATTCGAGCAGCCCCGCGCCGCGCGCTTTATCTCCTTGCGCCGGGCAAGAAGCTCCTGCGTCAAAAAGGCAGAGCCGGCTATGTTGGCTTCGGGTTGGTTGCCAGGACAACGGCCCACAGACTCCAGGCAGCCCATCAAAGACTCGGCAAAAGCCTCGGGGGTCGAGTCTGCTGCCTTCACTTCGGCGGCAACGACGACAAGTTCCCAAGAAAAGGCCACCTGCCCGCATTGCAGGATTTTGAGAATCGCATTTGCGGCCCTCGTGGTCTCGCTTCTGGGCAAACCTGCGTTGCAAAGGATGTCAACGAGCCTGCGACATCCTTCAGAGGGGTCGCACCCCGTCATGACGGCGTCGGCGATGCAGTCCCAGGCCTGGCACAGGCGGTGCTTCACCCGAGTCGTCGCGCCGATGTCGGCAGGGCATGCGAGGAACTCAGCCCGGCGAGCCTGGCTGCAGAGCAACTCGCTGCAAGGAACCTTGTCCCAAAACAACCCCACGACGGCATTGTGCGTACGCTCGTAACTCCGTTCGGACAACCCAAAGTCTTTGAGGAAAGCCAGCCGGGACCGCACCATCTCGGCGGCCTGGCTTGTTGAGGCGGCGAAGGCAAGCTCGTCGGCGCACAGGTGCACAAAGCGCTCGCATGCCAGCGCCTCTGCCCCGTCGTTGCAACCGCACTGAAGCGCGTGGTCTATGGCCGTCGCAAGCTCTTCGAACGAGGCAGCCTGGCTCAATTGCTCCCCAACCTGCTTTTTGCCCAACGCAGTGCGGATGTCACGCGCGCTCGATTCCTCGCTCGACCTCACCCATACGCTGACCGCCTGGAGAAGCGCGGGGTTCTCACAAGCAAGCTCCTGCATGTCTTGGAGCTTTTCCTCCATCGACAATCCAATCGAGCGATAGCGGGCTGAGATGTAGTAGGCGCATAGGGCCTCGTCGGCGCTGCCCGGCTTTCCGAACCCGTCGCGGCAGCGTCGAATCAGGGTAGGGTCGTCGGGACAGTCATCACGCTCAGAAAGCAGGCGCACAGACAAGGTGGCAACGCGACGTGCAAGGCTTGCCCGAGAGGCACCGTCTGCCCGTTCGCAGACGCGTACCGCGCATGCACGCAGCGATTCAGTGTCGAGAAAGCCCAGATATGACCGACAGTATCCCTCATAGCGCATGTCTGCCCTCGCAAGGCAGAAGTCGAAGGCACCATCGAGCAAGGCTTGGGGATAGCCCTGCAGGTTCGCGCTGAGCAACGAGAGCACGCCAACGAGCTCGTCGGCGATGAAGGCGCAGTCCATGCCGTCTTTGTCAGATAACGACGCAAGTTTTGCGAACAAGCCCGACGCATCGTCGGCCGCAAGGCCCTCTGGCCGGCAGAGCGCATAGGCGCAGCCCAGCAGCTCCACGTCTGCCTTTGCGAGCGGGCCGCATGCCCGGTCGATCCAGGCCTGGACATTGCCGAGCGTCTTGCGTCTTTGAGGGGCTTCCATGACGGCCAAGCTGTGAAACATCTCGCTGGCAGGCTTTCCGTCGTCTGCGTGGACAGGGTCCACAGGGGCGCCGACCCGATAGTCGACCATGCGCCCACCGCCGATGCGCCTGCCCGAAGCGGTCAGGCACATGCTCACCCTGCAGTCGAAGGCGCTTGAAAACGACAGCTGCCTGCGAAACGAGACCGGCAACCCCTCTGAGGCAAGCAACCCAAATGCCCGGATTGTCTCGGGACCGTCGTCAACATGAGGAAGGCGCAGGCACAGGGTGGCACCGGAGGCAATCGCCCGGGCGATTGCCTCCCAGAAATCCGCCAACTCGCACGCCTGCATACCGCAGGTCTGAAGCAGTTCGTCTACCTGCACCGACTTCCCCGATGTGCACTCAAAGGCGTCCATAAGCTCGGGTGCGTCGTCGAAACAGCGGAACCTGTCGAGGGGAACGCTAAGAAGGGACGCGGGGTCTTCTGCGAAGTCCTGCGCGGCATCAAACACCGCATGGGTGAACAAGGCCCTGCGAGCGTGGGCGTCGCTACCCATGGTGGAAAGCGCGAGTACGACCCGCCCGTCTTTGCCAAGGCAGGTAAGGACATGTTGGGTCGTGTCGTTGAACAGGGGGTTCATGGCATCGGAAAACAGCTCGAGCACGCGCTCATCGGCACCCGTCACACCCGAAGACTTGCTGACAACGCGATATCCGCCCTCTGCCCTGAACCTGCATGCCTGCTCGAATCTCATGCCCTTACTCCTCGCAACCGTAGAACCGCTCCGCGACGTCGGCCCTCTCCCGTTGATACTCCTCGTCGATTTCGCGACGCCGGCGCGCACTGCACAAGAAGGGGTACGTCGGCTGCGCAACGCACGGCTGGGGCATGGCGATGATCCCGAGCTGCCAAAGAATCCACTTCAGCGGCTCTTCTATCCTGAGGCTCTGCCCGTCCAAGGCGATGCTCTCGGCGGGAATGGAAATGATGTCGGCTATTGTGAGGTTGACTTGGCCCCCATCGTCCATGAAACCCCCTGCCCCCTGTTCGGACAGTTTGCTTGCCACGATGTCGGTCACGACGGAGGAAAACTCGCCGCTGCGTTTGTCTATGTCCATGACGAGGGCCGAGCCATCCGACAAACGGACGATAGGGCAGGTTGCCACGCGTTGGCCCGGTTTGCCCCCGTCGTAGTAAGCCCTGTCCTCGACCGAGCGCTTGTCCCAGCCAGACAGCCATTGGCGCATCGCCTTCACGCGTTCGGCGTCTTCCTCAGAGAGCAGGTATGTGTTGGAATGCATTCTGATACGGGTACGCACGCCCTGCCGCAACGCCGACACGGCGAAATACCCGCGCGTCTTGAATGCGGACAGCTTTTCCTCCACGTCGGGGATGCGCGTGCGGAACACTTCGTGCAGCCCCGTGTTGATGGGAACGTATTCGTCACGGGGAAACCCGCAGTAGGGCATCCCCTGTGCGTCCGTGCTGCCAACGGCTTCGAACCGGCGTCCGATGGCCTTTTCAAGGCGCGGCCTCACCTCGGGCAAGTCGGCTTTGCTGATCACGACCGCCACAGGGCTCCGATCCCAGCTTGAAGAAGCCACATTGTTCGAGCGCAGGTTCACCGCCTTGGTCACAAGCTCGCCGACATCGGTCGTCAGCCCACCCATACCGCCCGAAAGATACGGCAGCTGCACGGGATCCACAAGGAAGATAAGCGCGTCCATGTGCCCCAGATAACTCGCGACGCTCTCCTTGCGCCTGAGCGTCTCGGGGTCATCGTCGTAGGCGTCCACGCAGTTCTCGCCCGCGATGTCGTAAAAAACGAGCGTATAGGAGGGATCTGCCGGGTCGTCGGCGATAAGGTTTATCGCCTTGGGCCGTCGCATGACCGAGATGTCGGTCGCGCCCGGCAGCGACTCGCGCGCCTTGATCTGGGCGACGCCGAGGTGGCTAGCCCCGAGGTGGTAGCCGGTACCCTTGAGATAGGCATGGAGCGACCCGAGCAGCTGGGTGAGGTACACCGTCTTGCCCGACCCGGTCATACCGGTGATGCCAACGAACACCGTGCGGTATTTGCCGTAGTCGTTGAGCGGCAGGCGGTTGTGACAATGGGGGCACAGACGCGCCATGGGCTCGCTTGCCATGGTCTCGTAACGCTCGATGACGCGATACGCAAACCCATCAGCGTCCCGTACAAACCCATCCTTGTCTGGGACGACACTGCCCAAAGGGGTGGTTCGCACCATCTTGTAAGCTTCCGGGGATGAGAGGTCGATATGCGGGAGATACCAATCGGGATCGTCCACACGATACCCCTCAACCCCACCTCGCAAAGCCCAGAAGTCAACCAGCTCCCTGTCGACATGGAGCCCGTCGGGGACTACGCCGACGTCGCCCTCATACTCGTCGTAGGGAGCAAACAGCGCCTGGACCTGTGCCTCGTCGCTGTCGTGTATCACACGATCGATTTCTTCAAAGGCACGCTTTGCCCTGAACACCGTTTGAGTGTCGGCAAAGGTGTTGAAGCAGTAGGGACACATTATCGGTTCTTTTGCCATCGTTGTCACATCGCCTCTCGGGTGCGCGTTTATGATTGCTGACGCCTGACATAGGCCGCGTCGTAGCCTTGCGAGGGGCGCACCGCCACGCGCGGGTTCGCATCGCGGATCATGAGCGGTATCTGCTGGTTGATCCAACGTCGAGGGATGGGAATGGGTGCGCTGTCGCCCACCTGGTACTCGAGGGCGCCGTTTTCGTACTCGGCCTCGTTTTCGATGGATACCTTGAGCACGGAAAGCCTGTCGTCCACCGACTTGGCCTGCGGGTTGCCCGCGAAAAACGACACATCGTACTCAGTGGGCAAAAGGCAACATTGGCTTTGCGCGTCCTGCGGCAGAAACAGGCAGTATGTAGCGTAGGACTTCTTCATCGTCCACACCTGAGCCAGCATAGGTGCATCGGCTTCGACGACGACGAGGGGGTCGTCGTCGAATATGCGCGAGGAGACACCGTGCAACGCGCACGTGCGCCCGTCTTCCAGCTGCACGTCGACCTGCATGGACTTATACAGCTGCGCGAGCTTTGCCTCGCCGAGGCACCCGACCAGGTCTGCCTCCTCGACCGGCGTGCCCCGCACCATGCAGATGACGTAGGCATCCGCGTCACCGGAGCGATCCCAAGTAATGTAACGCTCGCCCCTGGCGTTGTATCCGAACCGGATGTTTGCCACCTCATACAGGCGGCTTGGAAGTTTGTCAATCGGCATCGCTTTTCTCTTCCTTACTTCCAGACAATCTGGCGCGTGTCGATGGGGTAAACCGTGAGCTGTTCAAAACGGTCGCTCCAGGGGGCGGACACAACCTCGCCCTCCTCCACCATGCCGGGAAACGCCTCGCCGATTCCCACAAGCCTGTAGCTTGCTCCCCTCGAAACGCTGTAACCGCCCAAAAGCGTCATGCGCGCGGCACTGAGCTGGTCGGCCCTGAAACAGCTGGCTATGACGCTTTCCGTTCCGAGCTCGGGAGAGTTCCTGTTGATGAACGCGATGTCGTCCCTGATCGATTGGGTGAAGACGCGTTCGCCCGACAACGCGTCGAGGCGCAAGAGGGTGTCATAGAGCGACTCGAGCAAGTCGGCGAAGCCCTCCCCTCCCACAGGCACGAACGATGCGAACAGCTCGTCGGCATGGCGATCGATCAGCTCGGCGGCGTAGGAACCGTACGCCTTCTTAATCGCCGTGGGTATCCTGTCCCTGTCGCGCAAACCGAACCGCTCGACCTCGTCGGCAAACGCCTGTGCCGCATCGCCCAGCTCGCGCAGGGCCTGCACCAAACAGTCCGTCATGTAACCCGAGACCGCCTCGTGCCTGCATGTAAGCTCGATGCCCACCGCAAGGCATTCGGTGTAATCGGCGCAGACCGCGATGCGCTGCGGCGCTTCGGGGTCGTCGGCCAGCAGGTATGGCGCGTCAATGTCGGATGCGCGCCTGTTCGCGGAACCGCTAGCGAGTTCGTCAGCCTTCTCTTTGAACCACTCCCTCATCTCGACGTAGCTGAAGCTCCGTGCAAGCATTTGCTTGAACTCATGTCTGAGATTGGAGGCTTCGACGCCGTGACGGCCGAGGCGGGCTTCGCCGTCGCAGTACCGCTGGCAAAACAGCTCCATAAAATCGGGGTCGTCTTCATGCCCGGTCAGCGAGAGAAGCGCTTCGTCGGTTAGACGGCACCTCTCTGTGGGGGCGATTTTTTTGGGAACTTTGGCGAACAGCACCTTCTTGGGTTGGAAGGACGCATCAAGCTCCTCAACGGCTTGGGTGTAGGGCAGAAACGGCAACGCGCTGTACGCGCTTTGCGCGAGGCCGGACGCAATGCGCCGGTAGTGCTCGCCGAGGAAGCCCGAGAAACGCTGGGGGTCATCGGGGTCAATTCTGTTCGCCAGGCGCGTGTCCGAAGACAGTGCACGGCTGTGGGCCTGAAGCCCCTCGACTAGCTTGTCCAAGACCGTCGCCACGATGGCCGCATTGTTCTTGCCGGTGGAACGATACAATACGCTGCAGCAGGGATTCTCCAGCAATACCTGCTGCAGCGCTCCTCCCAGATGTTTGCCGGCCTGCGTCACGCTGTTGAGCACGACCATCACGTCGCAGCCGATGCGGTAGTTGTCTTTGCGTTCCGTCTCGTCCAAAAACCCGCTGTCGGTGACGTCGGAGAGGCATATAACCCTGATGGCGTAGTTGGGAGAGGTTTGCTGCGCCTCTCGCGCCCAACCGAGCAGGGCGTCCAGCCGTTCGCTGTACACGTCCCCGGGCTGGCGAACAGAGTCGTGCGCTCCAAAACGGAAGTTGGCGAACACCACCATGCTGACCGACACGATGCTCATGACCTGGGGCAAGTCGCACAGCTTTGCGAAGTCGTCGTCGAATTCGGGGTCGTCCATGTCGAAGAAGACAGCCATGCTGGCCTCATGGCGGCGCGCCGCAAACTGGTCGCGCATGCCCAACATGCGGTTGATGGACTCCAGGGCGGTCTGGCTTGAGTACTGGGGCCCTTCGAGGTACTGGAGCGTGTTTGCCGCGCCTTCCCAGCAGGCGTTGAAGACGTCCTCAACACCCGTACGGTTCGCACAGGCGTCCGGCCCTATAAAAACGCTCAAGAGGGGGGCCTTCATGATGGCTGAACCGTGTTGGTCAACCTCGGCTATCAGCTTTCTCTCACAGCTGCGGACGAGTTTCTTGTAATCGAACAAGGTCTCTCCTGACCATAATCAACCGCGTGCCCAGGCGATGGGGACACACCTGGGCACGCGGAAACTGAATCCCGCACTACAGGGGCCGAGGCTGGCCGCATTCCTGGCAGAACTTCCCGATGTTTGACGTGCCGCACGGGCAGACCCAAACAGTCGGCGCAGGGGCAGGGCGGGGCGACCCGCACTCCGGACAGAACTTGCCGGTGTTCACCGCACCGCAGGAGCAGGCCCACTCCCCCTCGGTCGCCACGGGCCGGACAGACCCGCAGCCCTGGCAGAACTTCCCGATGTTGGATACGCCGCACGCGCACGTCCAGGTACCAGGCATTGGCGCAGGGACGGTAACGGGTGTAGGCACAGCGGCACAAGCCGGTACCGCCGGAGCTGCAGGTACGGCCGAAACGGCAGGCGCAGGGGCGTCGGCAGCACAGAGGGGTGCGTCAACGCCGTCATTCCAGTGCTCGCCTGGGAACAGCTTGCGGTAATCGGCAAGGTAGGCAACCATGGCCCGATAGAACCGCATGAGCTCGCCGTAGTCGCCCTTGGTGAGGGCGTTTGCCGCAGCTCGATCAATCGAGGAGAGCTCCTTGCCGTCGAACTGTGCAAGCAGACGGTTGGCAATCACGTTGTCCACACCTGGAACCCGGGTTCTGCCGGCAAAGTCGAGGCCCTTTTGGTCGAGTTCGAGGCGCAGTTCGCAGGTAGGGTCCATCTCGCGGTACGAGCGAAACGCCCGGAACAGCGCGTGGTCTTTGAGGAAACCCGAGTCTTCAGCCGGCGCAAGGAACTCCGTCTTCACCATGCCCACAGCGTCGGCATGGTCGTATTCTACGGTTCTGGTGAACTCACGGGAGTAGTTCTGCTGTCCCATGCCGTCTTTGAAGGACAGAACCCGGGCGAACACAAGGCTCATGAAGGTGCTCACGTCGCGTTCGTAGGATTCGACCTCAGCGCCAACGGCCTCAATTTGGGCGAGTTGAGCGCTGAGCGTCTTGCGCGCGACGAGCTCGTCGCGCGTGATTTCCTGGTAATGTCTGAAATGGAGGAAGTAGTCGCGACGCACCCTCTCCTTGAACTGGTCCAAACCGTCGTCGCGCAGTTCCTGCTCCTTCTGGGGATGCTCAACACGCTCGGCCATCATCTGCTGGACATGAGTGCGTGCCTGCTCCCATTTTGCACGGCTAAACGCACCCGCCTCGTCGGTGAAGTCGGCAAGGGCATAGGTGTCATCGGATACGGGGTCGGAGTAGGAGATGACCCACCCGGCGTTTGAACCGTTCACCTGCTTCTGGTGGATTACACCTTCCTCAAGACCTTCCTGGTACAGCTCAATCTTGGCCTGGGAGTCGGGGAACATCTCCGGCATGCGCGAGTAGGGCATTGGAACAGGCAGCTCGTGGCGCCAGTCGTGGTCGCCCGAGCCGTCGTTGCCCCGGCCAGTCTTGGCATAGAGGTGCGACCCCACGCCGTAAGACGTCGAACGGGAGCGCTGATACTCCTCGTACATGGTCTGCACGCCCTGATAGGCAAAGAACGGCACGCCGCAGTAGAGGCGTGCGACGGTGATTTTGTCACCGTTGCCCACCTGGCGGACGGCAACGTCGTTGTGGCTTGACGCGTACATTTGGGCGGCGTCCACCAGCTCGTTGCACACCCGCGGCACCGAAAGGCTGCAGTTGGGGAAGCTCTCGCCCGCAATGTTGTACAGGGGGTCGGCCCAAAACATTGGCGCGGCGCTCTTGTACACGGTGTCGAGCAGCTTGTCCCTCACCAGCGACGACAAGCTCTGGGGGGTCGCCTCGGGGAACAAGCGCTGCAAGTAGAAGCTAATGGAGCGCGCCGACACGGACGGGAACGCCTCAACGACGAAATCCGTGAGAAGCGCGTTGATGGCCAGCTCGTTGCCGTCGGAAACCCATGCGGCGGGGTTGTTGATAAAGCCCTCCACGAAACGCTCCACGTAAAGGTCGGGCAGGATGTCCGCCACGATGTCGTTGAGGTCATCGATGACGTCTTTAAGCTCGAGGATGTGGATCGCGTACTCCTCCTTCTGCTCGGCCGAGCCGCTGGTCAACCAGGCGTAGTTGCTCTCAAACGTCTCCCGGAGACGGTCGAGTGTGCTGCACAGAGGGCCGAAGAACTTGGCGTACATGTCGTCGAGCGCCTTGGAGAGCTCACGGGCGGTCGCCGCGACGTCGCTGTAAGCCTCGGCGTCCACCCAATCCCTCACGCACATCTCAACGGCGTGCTCATACTGCTGGTAGCAGCGCTTTGTTGGGAACAGTTCGCGGACAAACTTTGCGTTGGCCTCCTGCTTGCGAGGGTAGTCGCTCGTGTTGAGGTTGAACCGGCAGGTGTCGGCGTATTCCGTCGCCTCGGTTGCGACACCCTCGAGGTAGGAGCGCAGGGTGTATCCGCCGCCTCGCAACAACGCGGCGGCGTAGTAGGGGCCGAAGTTGCGATCCATGGCCATACGGCACAGGCGAATGAAGACCTGCGTCACGATGGAGGAGGAGTCCGCTTGGACGTTCTTGTAATCGAAGACGTCCGCCGTGGCGCGCGAGCCCGGCGCTCGAGAGGAGATGAGGGGTTCGGCGACACCGGCCATGTTGCCCCTGCGTTTGCCTGCGCAGTGGTCGTGCCAGTTGTTGCTTGCGTCGGCCCATTCCTTGGGATAGCGCTCCCTATCGAGCACGCCCATGCCCTTGAGCAGCTTGAGATTATCCTCGAAACTGGGGAGGTAGAGTTCCTGGGCACCATCGTTGAGCTTTTGGTACAGTGAGTTGGCCCCCATGCCCAGCGAGTCAGCAAGCTGCACGACGTCGTCCTTGACCGGCGATTTCTTGTCCCTGCCAACCATGGTGTCGAACTTGCTGAAAAGCCGACAGGCCAGGTAAGTCATAATCTGGGAGAAAGGCACGCTTGCCTCGGCCGCGCCGAGCACATGGTAATACAGGTTTGCGCCGTGCTTGCGATTGAGGCCGTTGACGCCCGCCGTAATGTTGGCGTCGTTGCCACGGATGGTCAGGCCCGACGTGGCTCCTTTGCCCGTGCTGACGTTGACTTCGGAGAGGTAGGACACAACGAAGTCCGCGGCTACATTCACGCTTTTCTCAAACGCCCCCGCCTCGGTGACGCCATCGGAGTTCTTGGCTGAGAGCAGGTAGCACATGTCAACCGGTTGACGGTCCGTGTCGATGGAGAACGTGCCGTAGTTCTGGTGGAACCGCTCGCCCGCCTCAGACAGGCCCATGAGGTAGTCGAGCTCCTTGAGTGCGGAGTAGCCATTGACCTGGTTCCAGCTCACCGCAGAGGTGTTCGACGCCACCTTGGGCTTGCTGATGACCACGTCGGGCAGGAAGAAGAGGCCGTAGAGTTTGCCGTCGATACCCATCTTCTCCACGATGTCGCGCACGATATAGCAGGTGTCGATGAAACAGCCCGAACCCGTACCGCCGGAAATGCCCGCCATGATGTAGATGTCGATATGGGCCGGCGTCTGGTCTTCCATCGCGTTGCGAATCTTGAGCTCAATCTTGCTTCTGAGGTCGTCGACCTTCTGGAACAGCAGGTAACGGCCGACCTGACGGATACCGCCGGCACCTTGGTTGCCCACCAGATGATCGATGCGGTCGATGTCCATCCACGCACACAACGGGTTGTCCTTGATCATTTGTTTCTTGAGAAGCGCCGTTGCCAGCGTCGGCATAGTGAGGCTTTGAAACTCGTCGCCTGGGTCGATGCGCGCTTCGCCGCTCATCGACTGCACGTCCGTCTCGTCGGCGTCGATTGCAAGGAACTGGATGTGGCTGTAGCGCTTGGGGGCAGGTGCCGGCTCGTCCGGCTCTATCTGGGCGAAGACCTTCTCCTTCACGGTCTGAACCGCCCTGAGACCCGTACCTCCCAAACCGATGATGAGGGCGCTCGCCTCCTTGTAGCGCGGTGAAATGCTCTGGCGGCTGACAATGCCGCCACCGTTCTTTACCAGCAACGATTCGTAATACATCTATGACTCCTTCGTGTTGACACGTTGCCCGTTTGGCCTGGTTTGGCAGATGCGCTCAAACGTGCGCCGAAGACCGATTTCAGCAGTGCTGCGCTTAGCGCCTTGCCGCCGGTCTACTGCGCACGGCCGGCCCCTCGCGGCGTTGCGGGCCGCCTGGCTGCGTCGTGCGAGCACCCGGGGCCGTGCGGGGGACCGCCATACGGCGCGCGTCAGTCGACACGTTCACCACCACGCCGGACTTGCGGGTCTCGTCGGTATAGATTGCGTTGTCGCCGACTTGGAGCAAGACGGTGCCCTTTTGTTTGCCGCTGCGCGTAAAGAACTCCCGGTTGCACCCAAAAACAAGCGAGCGCGCCCCCGTCGCCATGACGTAGGCCTTGCCGAGGTCGAATCCGCAATCGCGCGACACGCCAAACGCGGACAGCGCCATTCTGCCCGTCACGATCTTGCCCGGGTTCTTCGACCCCGACACGCCGTCCGACAGGGAGCGCACGCTCACAAGCCCCTCGTAATGCACGTGGGTCGCCTTGTGGTGCCTGGCAAGCAGCAAGGCCACCACAAGAAGCACGATTGCCGCGCCGAGGACGGCGAAGATGGGGCGCGTGTCAAAGGCACGCATGTTGAACGTCACCTCCGAGGCAAGCCCACGTGGGTTTGAAGCGCTCGCGACGACGGAACACGGGGACGCCGACGACATGTCGACAGACAACTCGCTGCCGGAAAGGCTCACCCGGTTCGAGGCGTCTGACCCGTCTTCGGCAAAACCCTGTGCCTGGTAGGTCAGCTCGTCGTCGCCGGGCACGGCGAAGTGCTCGGCCAGATCGACATGCGCCGCGGCGGGAGCAAACGGGAGGACGACCGTGCTCATCTCCACCTGCGTGGCACCGACGACATCCGGGGCGCGATCGACGAACATGACCTCGACCGTCGGAGTCTGCACCTCGCGCTGCCCAACGGACACCACTGCATAGGCGCTGTAACGAACGGGGACGTCGGACTCAAGAGGGATGTCCCAACCGGACGCATCGGCGTTGGGCGAAAGCTCGCTCGTCACGGTCTGCCCGCTTGCCTCGTCCGTCAGGTAAAGCGTCGCGGTGCAAGCGTTCAAATCGCTTCCGACAAGCGCCTCGGAATTCTTGGACACACGCAGCGACAGAGTCGCACCGGCGCCGTCAATACGGAACTCGTCGGCGTTGTCGGGTACGGTGAGGGCTGCGTCGTATGAAACGGCCTCAAGAGCGACCGTGTCTGACATATAGGTTGCGCCAGCCACGTCGAACACGGCGAACACGTTCATCGAGGACGGTTGGTCAGGTTGAAGCGTGCATGCGTAGACCCCGTCGCCCTCATAAGAGAGGTTCACGATGTCCTCGGCGCCGGTCGTGGCGTTTACCGTATGAAGCCGGCCGGTGCAACTCGACACGAGACCGTCGCCCAGCGGCTCGGAATTGCGCGTGAGGCGCGCCTTGACCGCGACAGCCTCTCCGGCGTCAAACACGCCGTCCTTCGCGTCCGTGGAAAGCTCGACCTGGGTATGTACAAACGATAGGCTTTGCGTGTCGGTCTGCACGCCAAGCTGACCGCTCGTAAGACAGGCGCTCACCTCGACATCTGCGGGTTCGTTGAGACCCAAATCGTAATGGAAGACGCCGTTGCCCGCATAGGACATCGCATCTGAGTCACTTGCGCCCCCATCGACGGTTGAGACGTCGATCTGACCGACATACCCGGCAGCCTGTTCGTCCGAAGCCGGCTCGCCGTTTACCATAAGCGCGACATCGACACCCGCCCGCTGACCAAGCTCGTAGGTGAGCGAATCGCCCTCGATGGAAAGGACCGCCTCAAGCTTTGTGAACGAGACCTCCAAGTCTGATGACGCAAAGCTCAAATCCGCCCCCTCAAACGAGGCGGACACGAGGTAGTCGGCGGGGGCGGAGCCGTCAAGAGCAAACGAGTACACTCCGTCGCCCTCGTAGGTTGTGGTGGGCTGGGTTTCCTCGCCAGTCTGCTCGTTTACCACATGCGCCGTTGCCACAAGAGAGCGGGCAAATGCGTCGTCGATGGGCTCGCCGTCCTGGGTGACCGTCACCTCGACCCGCTGGTCAGCACCTGTCATAAAGGACGTCTCACCTGAATCGGTGGCGATTTTGGCAAGGGTGCTCACGAAACTGAGCTCCAAGGTCGACGTCTGGTATGTGCGCGCGCCGTCGGTGAGCTCTGCGTACACCTCATAGGTTGCAGCGTCGTTGAAACCCAGGTCGAACGTGTATGTGGACGCATCGCCGCGCTTCATCTCGGCGCTCTCAGATACGCCCGTCGCGGTGTCTCGTACAAAGAGGGTTGCAGAAAACGTGTCAGAGACCTCGATGGGCGCAAGCTCGCCCGACTGCATCAGCGATGCGCTCACCTTTGCCGTGTTTCCAAGCTCAAACTGGGTGTCGCCCTCCTCAGTGGCGATAGTCGCACTGGTTTGCACGACCGTGCATGCAAGCGGTCCAGAGACGACAGTCACTCCGCCGCCGGCCATCTCGGCGCACAGGTCATATGTGCCTTCAGCTTCAGGGGCAAACGAGCAGGTAAACACTCCGGTGTCGGCCGACGCCATCGGCAATCTTGTCTCCTGGCCCGAGGCGCGCTCTGTGACAATGAGCGTCGTTGCGAACTCGTCGTTGATGACGGAGTCGTCAATGGGCTCGCCATCGAGGAGCATGCAAGCGCTCATCGTCACGCAATCGCCGAGCTCAATACGGGAAACGTCCCCATCTGCGCGCAGCGACACGTCGGTCTCGACGTTATAGATGACGTTGATGGTGACTCCCGCGCCGGGGGTGCCGCTCAGATGGAGGTTCCAGTCGCCCGTCGAGGGATTCACGAGCTTGACAACGCGGTATTGGCCGCCCGCCATGGTGCTGGCGTCGATTTCCTCCGCTGAGAGCTCACCTTGAGGCGAGAGCAGCGTCATCGACTGCGTGTTGGTATCGTCGACTATGACGTTCACCTCTCGCACGCCGTACGAGGGAACCGAGAAGCCATAGTCGGCTGTGCCCGTCTCGTCGTAGCTCTTCTCTACCCGTTCCGCGCTCGAGCTCGGGAAGATGAGCGAGTAAAACGACTCGAAAGCGTTGACCAAGCCGCTTGCGTCTGTCACAGCGATGAAGTCGCCGCCGGTCGCGTCCGAGATTTGACGAAGCTCGTCGGGGTCCGCGACGTCGGATGCCTGCAGGCAAATGGAATACACCGGGATGGACGCCTGCTGGGCCAGCTCGATCGCGCTCTGCTTGTTTGCAAGGGACTGCTGGTACCTGGTCTCATCGCCGCCCAGGTCGGTCCTACCATCGCTGAACAGAATGACCACAGACGGCAGGCCGTTCTGCTCCGCTGCCGCCTCTAGGGCATCGACAGCCTCAAGAAGGGCCGAGCCGATGTCGGTGTCACTAACGGCACCCGCCGCCCTGATCTGATCTATAAGCCCGTTTTTTGCGTCGCGGCCGTTAATCGGTTGCACGCCGGTGTTCAAAAGAAACGAGGGGCTATCGTTGAACACGACGGCGTCGACGTAGTTGCCCGAATCCGTGAGCAAGGCCAAAAAGAGACTCAGGGCGTCATAGCGCAGGTTGTACGGATCTGTCGCGACCGTCGTGCCGACCATGTCGGCGTTGAGCGACCCGCTTCCGTCAATCACCAGCGCAACGTTAAAGTTGGACTCCTGCGCGTCTGCCGCCAGGGCTTGTGACGGGGCGAACGGGTTAGCGTTAAGAGATGCTAAGAGAGAGAGAGAGAGAGAGAGAGAGAGAGAGAGAATCAAGCCCATCGCAACGTGTACCAGGGTACGTGGCAAAACGGTAAAAGACCTCGACATAGCGGCTCCTCAAGCCTTCGAATCATTCATTGAATTGCCGTTGACCGACCGCGGCAAGCGGATAAAGCACACATTATACCGACATCGCCCTAAGAACCGCGTGAACTTTTCAGACAAGCGGCTTGTATAACCGGATTGAAAGGCAGAAAACCGCCGGATAAAACGCACGAGCCAGCCGGGTGGATACCAAGATGGCGCGATCGGCCACCCAGCCTAGTCCGACGCCATGTCCCACATGATGCCAAAAAGCTCGTTGCCCAGCAGCCAACCTTTCTGTGTGGGGCAAAGCGACCCTGTGGCATCGAGCTCAGCCAGACCGTCTTTGCAGGCAAGTGCAACGGCCGCGTCGAGCTTGTCGTGCGGGATTCCACGCTCGACAGCGCCCTCGAGCACTTCGCGGGTGGCGCCCCGCACCATGCGCATGGCGAGCATGAGGTCTTCAGCCGCAGCCTCGCGCGAGGTGAGCGTCTCCAGAAAAACGTGAGGCCCCGTCGCGGCGCCCACGGCGCGCACGAAAGCCTCCGCGTCATCCGGAAACGAGAGACGCACGCGGGCGGCATCGGGCTGGCAGGCAAGTGCATCGGCCAAGTTCGCCCCTGCGTCCGCACTGTCCCCATCCGCGCGAAGACCGAGCATCTCGCCCACCTCACAGGCAAGGCCAGGCGTAAGCATCGAGGCTGCGGCAGCACCCAGACCCAGATAGCACGCGCCCGTCCAATAGGCGATGTTGTGCTTGCAGGCGTGCCCCGGCCGGGCATAGCTTGCAACTTCGTAGCGCTGCAGGCCCGTCTCCACCAGCACGCAGGCAGCTTCAAGCATCATGTCGGCCTGTAGGTCGGCATCGGGCAACTGCATGGCACCGGCCAGGACCGCATCGTCGAAGGGCGTGCCCTCCTCGATGGAAAGCGGGTAGCAGCTCACGTGGTCGGCACCCGCGGCGAGCACGCCCTCAAGACTCGCCCGCCAACTGGCAGGCGTCTGGCCAGGAATGCCGCACATGAGGTCGCACGAGAGGTCGAGCCCGGCTGCTTTCACGACATGTGCGGCCTCCAGAGCCTGCCGGGAGGTATGCGCCCTACCCAAGCCGCGCAACTCCGTATCGCTGAGCGATTGCACCCCCAGGCTCACACGCGTGATGCCAGCACGACGCAGCCCCGATGCCAAAGACTCGCTCAAAGAATCGGGATTGGCCTCGGAAGTGAACTCGACGAGCTCGGGGCACTGCAGGCTGACCTCCCGGGCCAGCTCAACCAGCCGCTCCCCTGCCAGCGTGGGCGTGCCACCGCCGATGTAGGCCGTCTTGACATGCCGCAGCATGCCGGCCGACCCAAGACGAGCGACAAGGCTGCGCAGGCACGCGACGTACTCGGCGATGCGAGCGTCACCAGCGCACGTGGCCTGCGAATAGAACCCACAGTATGCGCAACGACTCACACAGAACGGAACATGCAGGTAGAGGGCCTCGATGACCCCAAGCTCCCCCGTAGGGAGGGCACGGGAGTCCTCACCGCCCTCCCCTGCAGGCACGCAAGACACAGCCATCCTCGCCTACTCCATGCCGTGCTCGCGAACCGCGGCACGCATGTCGTCGATCAGGGACAGGTAGTCGTCGAACGTCGAGCAGGACATGGTGCGGCCGCGCCACTGGGCAGCCGAAGGAAGCCCCTTGATATACCAGCAGGTGACGGGGCGCAAGCGCACCATGTGAATCGCACTCGCCGCAGCCCTGCGCACATGGAGCTCAAGCGTGTCGAGACGCTCCATGACGCTCGGGGGCTCAGGCAGCACGCCGTCACGCCACAGGCTGTACGCGGCGTCGAAAATCCAGGGGTTGCCATAGCTGCCGCGGGCCACGAAGACGCCCTGGGCGCCGGTCTCGCGCAGCATCGCGACGCAGCGCTCGGCGCTCATGACGTCACCCGAGCCGATGACGGGCACCTCCACCGCCTCGGCCACGCGCTGCACCACGCCCCAGTCGGCCGTGCCCGTGTAGAACTGCTTGGCGGCACGGCCGTGCACGGCGATGCCGCAGGCGCCCACATCTTCCAGGCGACGTGCAAACTCAGGGGCGATCTCGTTGGCCATGTAGACACCGGCACGAATCTTGCAGGTGACGGGCACAGCGCCGGCCGCACCGCGCAACGTCTCCATCACGATGTCGCAGGCTCGCTCGGGGTCTTCCATGAGGGCGCTGCCCTCGCCCTTCTTGAAGACCTTGGGCACCGGGCATGCCATGTTGATGTCGATGAGGGCAAGGCGGTCGCCCAAACGCCCGAGTACGGCGTGGGCCGCGGGGGCAAACTGCTCAGGCTTGCTACCGAAGAGCTGCACGGCAATCTGCGGCTCGGCGTCACCGGGATCAACGAGCTCCCAGGTCTTCTGGCCACCGTGGGCCAGGCCTGCGACCGACACCATCTCGGTGTAGCACAGCGGGCACCCATGCTCGATAGCCATCTGACGGTACACCGGGTCGGTCACACCCGCCATGGGGGCAAGCATGAAAGGGTGCGCGGCCAGGCGGGCACGCAAGGCCTCGCGCTGGTCGCGCACGTCGGATTCTTTTGCGGGGGTAAATGAAGCCACCGTCATTCCCTAGTCATCCACCTTGAGGATCGCCATGAAGGCCTCCTGCGGCACGTCGACGCTGCCGATGGCCTTCATGCGCTTCTTGCCCTCCTTCTGCTTCTCGAGCAGCTTGCGCTTACGCGAGATGTCGCCGCCGTAGCACTTGGCCAGAACGTCTTTGCGCAGCGCGCGCACGGTTTCGCGGGCGATGATCCTGCCGCCCACAGCCGCCTGGATGGGCACCTCGAACTGCTGGCGGGGGATGATCTCCTTGAGCTTCTCGCACAGCACGCGGCCGCGGGTGTAGGCCTTGTCCTTGTGCACGATGAAGCTCAGGGCGTCGATGGTCTCGCCGGAAAGGAGGATGTCGAGCTTCTGGAGGTTGCTCGCCTGGTAGCCCTTGTACTCGTAGTCAAGCGACGCATAACCGCGCGTACGGCTCTTGAGCTGGTCGAAGTAGTCCATGATGAGCTCGGAGAGCGGCATCTCCCAGTGCATCTCCACCGTGGTGGGAGACAGGTACACCATGTTGAGGAAGGTGCCTCGGTGGTCGATGGTGAGGTCCATGACCGCGCCCACGTAGTCCGGCGGCACGAGCACCTTGACCGTGAGGTAGGGTTCCTCGATGCGGTCGATGCGCGAGGGCTCGGGCATGTCCTGCGGCGAGGTGATCTCGAGCATCTCGCGGTTGGTGAGGTACACGTTGTACTCTACCGAGGGCGCCGTGGCGATGAGGTCGAGGTTGAACTCGCGCTCAAGGCGCTCTTTGACGACCTCCATGTGCAGAAGGCCCAAGAAGCCCACGCGGAAGCCGAAGCCCAGGGCCACGGAGGTCTCGGGCGTGTAGACGACGGCCGGGTCGTTGAGGCGCAGCTTGTCGAGTGCGTCGCGCAGGTTCTCGAAGTCCTCGGTGTCAATGGGGAAAAGGCCAGCGTACACCATGGGCTTGACCTCGCGGTAGCCAGGCAGCGCCTCGTCGGCCGGATGCGCGGCGTCGGTCACCGTGTCGCCCACACGCACGTCGAGCGGGTCCTTGAGGCCTGTCACCATGTAGCCGACCTCGCCGACGCCCAGGTCGGGCAGAGGCGTCTCGGCAGGGCGGCGCACGCCGACTTCCTCGGTCTCGAAGACCAGGCCGCTCGACATGAGACGCACGCGCTGGTGACCGCGCAGGGCACCGTCCACGATGCGCACAAGCGCCACGACGCCGCGATACGGGTCGAAGTAGGAGTCGAAGATCAGCGCCTTGAGGGGTGCGTCGGGGTCGCCAACGGGAGCGGGGATGTCCGAGACAATGGTCTCGAGCAGCTCGTGGATGCCGTCGCCCGTCTTGCCCGAGACGCTCACGGCGTCGTCGCAGGGAATGGCGAGGCCTTCCTCGATCTCGGTCTTGGTGCGCTCGACATCGGAAGACGGCAGGTCGATCTTGTTGATCGCAGGGAGGATCTCAAGGCCGGCGTTCATGGCGAGAAGGGCGTTGGACACCGTCTGCGCCTCGACGCCCTGCGTGGCGTCGACCACGAGCACCGCACCCTCGCAAGCGGCAAGCGAACGGGACACCTCGTAGGTGAAATCAACGTGACCAGGGGTGTCGATGAGGTTGAACTGGTAGCGCTCGCCATCGTCGGCCATGTACTCCACGCGTACGGCCTGGCTCTTGATGGTGATGCCGCGCTCACGCTCGATGTCCATCGAGTCGAGCAGCTGGGCCTCCATGTCGCGATGCGCCACGGTGTTCGTCTGCTCGAGGATGCGGTCGGCCACAGTCGATTTGCCATGGTCGATATGGGCGATGATGGAGAAGTTTCTGATGTGGGAAGTGTCGTCGGTAGCCATACAACCCGTTTCACGTC
>CAKTXN010000021.1 GCA_934630905.1 uncultured Eggerthellaceae bacterium | reverse complement strand
CTCTGAAAAAGCGCGGATCTGGATTCGATTTGCCTATTGCGCTGGGAATACTTATTGCTTCGGGGCAGGTGAGCGCCCAGGTTGCAAGCAAAACCCTATTTGTTGGCGAGCTTTCTCTTGATGGTTGTGTTAAACCGGTTCCCGGGTTGCTTGCGTATGCGCAAAGTGCTTGTCGCGATGGCTATTCGCTTTGCTGCGCCCATGATTCAAATTTAGGTGTTCTTGATAACAATCTGGCGATTCGCATACTCGATAACCTTTCTGCGTTGAAAACAGGGTATTTCCAGTCGTATGAAGGTGCTGCTCTCTCGTTTGACGGGGTGCTTCCCGATTTTTCAGAAGTAGCAGGTCACGATCATGCGAAGAGAGCATTGCAGATTGCGGCAATGGGAAACCATGGCGTGTTGCTTGTGGGGCCTCCTGGTTCGGGAAAGACGATGTTGGCAGAGCGTCTGCCGAGTATTCTGCCGTTGCTTTCGCAAGAGGAAATGCTCGAGGTGGCAACAATTTATTCCGTTGCGGGTTTGGATGCTCATGATGTTTTGATGGGCAGGCGGCCTTTCAGGGCACCTCATCATTCTGCATCGTGCGCAGGTCTTGTAGGGGGAGGAAACCCTGTACGACCAGGCGAGATAACGCTTGCGCATCGAGGAGTGCTCTACTTGGACGAGCTCCCCGAGTTCAAACCTGCAGTGCTTCAGAGCCTTCGTCAGCCTATGGAATCAGGTGAGGTGACCCTTGTTCGGGCAACGTCGTCGGTTACCATGCCCGCGCGCTTTGCCTTGGCAGCATCGGCTAATCCGTGTCCTTGTGGGTACTTGGGCGATAAGGAAACGCCTTGCACCTGCACATCCTATCAGATTTCTTCCTACCAAGCGCGCATTGGCGGGCCGATTCTCGACCGCATTGACATGCGCATCAATGTTGGACGCTTGCGTTCCGCCGATGTGCTTCGCTCGGGCCAGGGAACATCGTCTCAGATCCTTCGAGAAGGCGTTGAAGCGGGAAGAGCGTTTCGCGCATGGAGAAAGCAGCGCCACGAGTCATCTGATACGCGTGCCAAAGATTTAATTGCATCGTGCCTGCTCAATGAAGAAGCAGCACGTTATTTCGAGGCGCTTGCCGATAAGAGGAAATTCAGCGGCCGTGCGATAGTGCGAACGTTGGGAGTGGCGCGTACCATAGCGGATCTTGAAGAAAGCGAGCGCGTAACGAAAGGCCATATCTGCGAAGCAGCCGGTCTGCGCATGAGTGATGAGTCTCGGGGAGGGTAATATGGCAGAAAATAAACGATGTGCTAAGGCAGCAGGCTGCGCGCTTGAAGGTCCGCGCTACGAGATTGATGTGAATTCAGCTGAGTATCCCGATGCCCTGCGCGAGCTTTCTGCTCCTCCGCGTATGCTGTACGTGATAGGGAATCCGCAGTGTCTGCGTTTAGGCTTGTCCATTGTGGGCGCGCGGAAAGCAACGCCGTACGGGAAAGGGTGCGCGCAACGTTTTGCCGCACTTGCAGCACGCCAGGGGATTCCCGTTGTGTCGGGTGGCGCACGTGGGTGCGATAGTGCTGCTCATCTGGGCGCGCTTGAACACCATGGCGCCACCGTTGCGGTGCTTGGCGGCGGGTGCGATAAGATTTATCCTGCGCAGAACAAGGCGCTCTTCCAACGGATAATCGATGAAGGCGGTGCAATTGTCTCTGAGCAAGAGTGGGGTTTCGAGCCGCTTCCTTATACGTTTCGCCTGCGAAATCGCATCATTGCAGCGCTCTCGAAGGCAACGCTTATCGTGGAAGCGGGCTTGCCATCGGGCACGTTTTCTACCGCCGATGAGGCGTTGAGCCTAGGACGCGAAGTAATGGTGGTGCCCGGTGCCATCACAGCGCCGAATTCGAAGGGTGCGAATCGCCTGCTTTTCCAGGGCGCCGTGCCCATTGTGGATGACGAAACATTCCTAGAAGCGCTTGTCTCCCTTTATCCGCAAGAGCTGAAGGAAGGCATGTTAGTGGGTTCTTCGGTTGATGCAGTCGCGCAGGATGCTGCGCAGTTATTTGATGACCCGCTTATCAGGGCTCTTATTGCTGAGCCGCTTGACCAGGAGCAAATTTACTCGTTTGCCCTGCAATATTGCGGAAAAGAGAACCCTTCCGCTTGGGCATCGGTTCGTATCGAAGAAGCGCAGGATGCTGGTTTGATAACGTGTTATCCCGATGGGAGCTATGGGCCGTTGTCGTGATAGCGGGTGCGGCGCGTGTTTGAAACTTGCATTTCTTCTTGGCCGCCGCCTGCATCGGCTGATTATTTGCTATGCTTTGCCCTATGGAAAACAAAGTGAAAATAATCGGCGGCGGTCTTGCCGGTAGCGAATGCGCGCTGCAACTGGCTTCTCGCGGCGTGTTGGTGACGCTTGTTGAAATGCGTCCCCAGAAAAAGACCGATGTTCATAAAACTGATTTACTGGGCGAGCTTGTTTGCTCGAACTCGCTAAAGGGTAAGAACCCCGATTCCGCAGCGGGCATGCTGAAAGGGGAGCTTGATAAGCTGGGTTCGGTTCTTTACCGGGTGGCGCTTGAAACGGAAGTTGCAGCGGGCGGTGCCCTTGCAGTGGATAGGGAGCTTTTTGCGCAAAGGATCACTGAGCTTATTTGCTCGCATCCCCTGATTTCCCTTGAGCGCAGGGAAGCAAGCGACTTGCAGGCCGAAGCCAGGGGCTTAGATGCTCTTGTTGTTGCAACGGGGCCATTGACCAGCGATTCTTTGGCTGAATCTCTTGGTAAGGTAACCGGTCTTGAACATCTTGCGTTTTTCGATGCGGCCGCCCCTATTGTCATGGCCGACTCTTTGGACATGGATATCCTTTTCAGGCAGAGCCGCTATGAAGAGGGGTTGGGGGATTATCTGAATGCTCCGTTCAACAAAGAGGAATACGAGCGGTTCATTGACGAGCTTTTGGCGGCAGAACGCGTTATCAAGAAAGATTTCGAGACGAAAGATCTTTTCCAGGCATGCCAACCGGTCGAGGAAATTGCGCGAGCGGGAAGAGATGCGCCTCGTTTTGGTGCGCTGAAACCCGTGGGATTGATTGACCCGCGAACGGAGAGGCGTCCTTGGGCGGCGGTGCAGCTTCGTGCGGAAGATGCGCATGGCAGCTGTTATAACTTAGTGGGGTTCCAGACCAACTTGACGTTTCCCGAACAGCGCCGCGTTTTTCGCATGATTCCCGGTTTGGAGCAGGCGGAGTTTGCGCGCTACGGCGTTATGCATCGCAATACGTTTGTCGATGCTCCGAAAGTTCTTGATTCCGAGTTGAAGATGACGACTGCATCTGCGCAAATGGGTGTTCCCGTGTATCTTGCAGGGCAGGTTTCCGGCACGGAAGGATACGTTGAGGCCATTCGCTCTGGTCTGCATGTTGCATTTGCTGTTGCGGCGCGGCTTCATGGTAAGACGCTTCCGTCGTTGCCGAAACACACGGTCTTTGGGGCGCTTTTGGATTACGCCACGAACCTGGAAACGGTGGATTACCAGCCTTCGCATGTTAACTTCGGCATGCTTGAGCCGCTTGACCCACCTATTCGCAATAAGAAGGCGCGTTATGCTGCGTATGCTCAACGAGGCAACGCTGCGCTTGAGGATTATCGCAAGGCGCTTTGCGCCGCAGGACTTCTGGCGGAATAATGTGATAGGCGCGATAAGTGGGGCAGCTGAGCAATGCAAAACGATAGCGAACGAAACGGTGAATTAGAGAAAATCATCAAGGGGTTTCTTGCTTTCTTGAGTGGGCAGCGCAATTACTCTGCCCATACCGTTCGTGCGTACGAAACAGACGTACGCACGTATCTTCGGTATGCGAAGCGTTCGGAATTCAATGCGCTTGCTCCTTCTACGCGCAATGTACGCGGATATTTATCCGACCAGATGAGCGCTGGATATTCCCGCAAGACAATCAATCGGCGCTTGAGCTCGTTGCGCACGTTTTTCCGCTGGCTTAACGTTTCCCAGATATCGTCGTGCAATACGGTAAGCGCTGTTCAGGGCTCTAAAATTGCGCATCATCTGCCTCATGTTCTGTCAACGGCAGAAATCGATGCATTGTTTGCCGTGCTTGAAAATGATGCGTGTTTCGAAACCGATACGGAAGAGCCGGAGGCGCAATCCTTTGCGGCCACGGCGCCCACTAACGTGAAAGAAGCCCTTGCTTTGCGTGACGAGGCAATCTTCGAGGTTTTGTACGCTACGGGCGCACGTATTTCAGAAATAGCGGGGCTCACGGTTTCGAGTGTCAATTGCGGCGCTGCCCGCATGAGGCTTATGGGCAAGGGATCAAAAGAGCGCGATGTTGTTCTCCACGATCAATGCGTGAGCGTTCTTGAGCGTTATTTGACCCATGCGCGCCCTTTTCTGGCTGCGAAAAACAGTAGCGCGTCGGGTGATTCTGAAGCGTTTTTCCTCTCGAAAAGCGGAAAGCCACTTTCGGCTGACTCCCTGCGTAAAATCTTCAAAGGGCACGTGCTTGAAACAGGGCTCGATCCTTCGCTTTCGCCTCATGCGATGCGGCATACGTTCGCAACGGACATGCTCAATGGTGGGGCCGATCTTCGAACCGTGCAGGAATTATTGGGGCATGCAAGTCTTTCCACAACGCAGATTTACACGCATTTGACTTCGGATCGCCTGAAAGCGGCCCACGCGCAAGCGCATCCACGCGCATGAGGTGTTCAACGATTCACGCGTTCTTGCGTTTTTCGATTCAATCATATTGGAGACGATGAAGACTTGAACTGCGTTGTGTTTCGCCATGATTCTGCGAAATAAAACACGTTACTTGTTTTGCATGAAATAAACAAACAAATGTTTGCTATAGAGGGGTATAATGTGCCCCTGAAAAACGAATGCGATGCAAGCATATAAGGGAGTAATCGTGGGACAAGATTCCATTGTCATTAAAGGTGCGCGCGAGCACAATCTTAAGAATGTTGACGTTACTATTCCGCGCGATAAGCTGGTTGTTATCACGGGTCTTTCGGGCAGCGGCAAGTCAAGCTTGGCGTTTGATACCATTTACGCAGAAGGACAAAGGCGCTACGTTGAGTCGCTTTCCAGCTATGCGCGCATGTTCTTGGGGCAAATGGATAAGCCGGATCTTGACAGCATTGATGGTCTTTCACCTGCGGTTTCCATCGATCAAAAGACCACCAGTAAGAACCCGCGTTCAACGGTGGGTACCACAACCGAAATTTACGACTACCTTCGCTTGTTGTTCGCGCGCACCGGTATTCCTCATTGCCCTGAATGCGGTCGAGAAATCAAGTCGCAAACCACCGATCAAGTAGCCGATGAAATTCTTTCCCTGGGCGATGGTCAAACAACGAAAGCCATGATTATGGCACCGGTTGTTACGGGAAGGAAAGGCGAGTTCACCAAGCTTTTCGCCGATTTGGCAAAAGAGGGTTTTGTGCGCGTGCGCATTGATGGTGAAGTGCATAAGCTTGATGGCGAGCCGCTTACCCTGAACAAGAAAATCAAGCATTTTATTGATGTTGTGGTCGACCGTGTTGTTTTGAAATCCTCGGCAACAAGCCGTATTGCGGAAGCGGTTGAAAAAGCAACATCTTTGGCCGATGGTCGCGTTTTAGTGCAAATCTTGGGAGAGGAAAGCTCTGCGCCGCGCGGTTCGTATGTTTCCTCGGGCGCTACGGGTGGTCTGGCTGAAAACGAGCATGTGTATTCGTTGGCGCTCGCTTGTCCTGAGCATGGCCATTCGATTGATGATTTGCAGCCGCGCGACTTCTCGTTCAACGCTCCCTATGGCGCCTGCCCGGAATGCTTGGGCATTGGTACGGCCGAAGAAGTGAATGAATCTCTAGTTGTGCCCGATCCTTCGCTGTCCATTGCGCAAGGTTGCTTAGTGCCATTCAGCACCGGCAATTATTATCCCCAGGTTTTGCAAGCGCTTTGCAAGCATTTAGGCATCAGCGACCAGACGCCCTGGGAAGATTTGCCGGCTAAAGCGAAACGTGCAATCATGGACGGCACGGGCGATGAGAAGATCCGCGTTGATTACGTGACGGTAAGCGGACGCGATACGTATTGGTTTATTACGTGGGATGGCGCACGCGCCGCCATTATCCAGCGCCGCGATGAGGCTTCTAGCGACAAGCAGCGCGATAAATTCAACGCGTATTTCTCTCAGCATCCTTGTCCGTCGTGCCACGGAAAACGTTTGAAGCCCGAGATTCTTGCTGTTACCGTGGGCGGAAAATCTATCAACGAAGTAACGGAAATGAGTGCGCGCGATTCGCTTGAATTCTTCCGCTCGTTGGAGTTTGAGGGGCAGAATCTTGCTATCGCAGGTCCTATTGTCAAAGAAATCGTCGCTCGCTTGAAATTCCTAGTAGATGTTGGCCTTGATTACTTGACGCTTGATCGCGCGACCGCATCTTTATCGGGTGGCGAGGCGCAGCGCATTCGCCTTGCAACGCAAATCGGCGCAGGACTTATGGGCGTGCTCTATATTCTGGACGAGCCCTCTATCGGCCTGCATCAGCGTGATAACGATCGACTTATTGCCACGCTCGAGAATCTGCGCGATTTGGGCAATACCGTCATTGTGGTGGAGCACGACGAGGACACCATCCGAAGCGCTGATTACGTTATTGACATGGGTCCGGGCGCCGGAGAAAACGGCGGTTATCTTGTTGCTTGCGGTACGCCTGAGCAGGTGCAGGCCACCCAAGGGTCTATTACCGCCGATTATTTGAGCGGACGCCGCAAGATAGAGGTTCCTGCCACGCGTCGCAATCCGGAACGTGGCTGCATTAGCCTTTCGGGTGCGCGCGTCAATAATCTGAAGAACGTCTCAATCGATATTCCGCTTGGCACGCTGTGCGTGGTAACCGGTGTATCGGGAAGCGGCAAAAGCTCCCTTATCACTGACACGTTGGCCCCTGCGTTGGCAAATCGCGTTAATCACGCGCATAAGACGGCGGCACCGTACAAGAAGCTTCTTGGAGTGGAGGCTATCGATAAGGTCATCAACATCGATCAAAGTCCCATTGGTCGCACGCCGCGTTCGAATCCGGCAACGTATATCGGCCTTTGGGACGACTTGCGCGCTCTCTACGCATCAACGAATGAAGCGAAGGCGCGTGGTTACGCGCCAGGCCGTTTCTCCTTCAATGTGTCCGGCGGTCGCTGCGAGGCATGCAAGGGTGATGGTCAGATAAAAATCGAGATGCACTTCCTGCCTGACATTTACGTTCCCTGCGAAGTATGCGGCGGTTCGCGCTACAACCGTGAAACGCTGCAAGTTACGTATCGCGGCAAGAACATTGCGGAGCTGTTGGATATGACGGTCGAAGAGGCGCTTTCCTTCTTCCAGAACATTCCCAGCATCAAACGTAAGCTCCAAACGCTTTTCGATGTGGGTTTGGGCTATATTCGCTTAGGTCAGCCGGCAACCACGCTTTCTGGCGGTGAAGCGCAACGCGTAAAGCTTGCGAGTGAATTGCAGCGCAAGCAAACGGGCAAAACGTTCTATATTCTGGATGAACCTACAACGGGCTTGCATTTCGAAGACGTCCGCCAGCTGCTGGTGGTGCTGCAGCGTTTAGTGGATAGCGGCAATACTGTATTAGTCATTGAGCACAATTTGGATGTCATCAAATCTGCCGACTACATTATCGACATGGGTCCCGAAGGTGGCGATCGTGGCGGTAAGATTATTGCTACGGGTACGCCCGAACAAGTTGCTGCAAAGAACGTGGGTTATACCGGCAAGTACATTGCGAAAATGCTTGAGCAGAAGTAGCTAGGCGCTTTGCGCTCGCAGATCGCGGGCGCAACGGACGGGTGCTCGCGATCTGTTGGAACGAGGTGTTCTCGTTGGCTTGAACCGCTGTTTCGACATGAAAAAAGCCGCTGATGGTGAAATCAGCGGCTTTTCTGTTAGAGCGTACGCGTTTCGCTTGGATTAGCAAACACCCTGAGCAATCATTGCATCGGCAACTTTCTCGAAGCCGGCGATGTTTGCGCCCATAACGTAATCGCCTTCATGGCCATAGCGCTTTGCAGCATCGTCGATGGCATGGTAAATGTTGCACATAATGCCATTGAGCTTGTTGTCCACTTCTTCGAACGTCCAGGACAGATGCTCGGCATTCTGGCTCATTTCCAAGCCGGAAACCGCTACGCCGCCTGCGTTTGCGGCTTTGCCAGGGAAGAAGACAACGCCGTTGTCTTTAAGGTACTGAGTTGCCTCAAGCGTGGTGGGCATGTTCGCGCCTTCGCCCACAATCTTGCAGCCATTTGCAACCAGAGCCTGAGCGTCTTCCAAAAGCAGCGTGTTCTCGCGTGCGCAGGGAAGCGCGATGTCGCACTTGAGCTTCCAAACACCGCGGCCGTCTTCGGCAACAAACTTTGCGTTCGGACGATAATCGGTGTACATCGCCAGCGAAACGCCCTTGTCGTGACCGGAGCGCTTCGCATTGTAGATTGCCTCCAGCGCTTCAACGGAAATGCCTTCTTCGTCAACAACGTAGCCCTTCGTGTCGGATACGGCAATAACGCGAGCACCCAGCTGCTCAGCCTTTTGAACTGCGTAAATGGCAACATTGCCGGAACCATGGACAACAACCGTCTTGCCTTCAAAGGAGTCGCCCGTGCACTTCAGATGCTCGGCAACCATGTAAACCAGGCCATAACCGGTGGCTTCGGTGCGGGTAAGCGAGCCTCCGAACTGCAGGCCCTTGCCGGTCAAAACGCCGGACCACTCGTTCACGATGCGCTTATACTGGCCAAACATATAGGCAACTTCGCGGCCGCCTACACCTAAGTCACCAGCAGGAACGTCAGTATTCGGTCCGATGTGGCGATACAGCTCGGTCATGAACGACTGGCAGAAACGCATGATCTCATTGTTGGACTTGCCTTTCGGATCAAAGTCCGAACCGCCCTTGCCGCCGCCCATGGGCAGGGTGGTCAGGGAGTTCTTCAGAATCTGCTCAAGACCCAAGAACTTCAACATGCCCAGGTTGACGGTGGGGTTGAAACGCAGGCCGCCTTTGTAGGGTCCAATGGCGCTGTTGAATTCAACGCGATAGCCGCGGTTTACTTGCGCAACGCCGGCATCGTCAATCCAGGGAACGCGGAAGATGATAACGCGCTCGGGTTCAACGAAGCGCTCCAGGATATGATTCTCCTGGTATTCGGGGTGCGCTTCCATAACGGGCTCAAGGGTTTCAAGAATCTCGGTTGCAGCCTGAATGAACAGGGTCTGCTCGGGGTCTTTTGCCTTGACCATTTCAAGAACGTCTTGTACGTAACTCACTTTAACTCCTTTTGCACGAAGTATGCCAAGACACTTGCTTGGTATTTTCACTGATGGCAGTATGGTTCATTTTCGTCAAGATGCGCGCCGTTTTAACAAACCATTAATAAAGCGTTTCATTTGCGCGGCGAACGCGTTGCGGGGCCGTTAAGCGGCGGGCGGGGAAGCGAGATTGTTGACAAAAGGTGGGGTAATTTGTCAACAAGGGGAGTGCAGGTTTTGCGGGGCGTGGGTCCGTGCGCGTCATGCGTGCGCATGCGACTGGTATACTGATTCGCATGGAAAATATTACGGAAAACATAACCGAAAGCGCGCCTGGTGACAGCATGTCAGGCGCGCTTGGCGCCGCCGCGGCAAACGATTTTGATGACGCCACGGCGAACGGCCTTGATGACGCCACGGCGAACGGCCTTAACGGCACCACGGCAAACGGCCTTGACGGCGGCCCCAGCTGCGCTGCAGCGCGCGCGCAAGAAACGCTTCAGGAAAAACTCACGCGCTTGCGTGGCGAACTTGATAACGTGCCCACGTTGCCGGGCGTCTATCTATGGAAAGATGCAGAAGGCGCCGTTATCTACGTTGGCAAGGCAAAACAGCTGCGCGCCCGCATGCGCCAATACGTGAATTTCCAGGACGATCGCGCGAAGATTCCGCTGCTGGTGGATCAGATTCAATCGTTCGATTATATTGTGGTGGAAAATGAGCATGAGTCGCTTGTTCTGGAAAACAACCTGATCAAGCAATATGCACCGTTTTTTAACGCAGACTTCAAAGACGATAAAAGTTATCCGTTCATCGCGCTCACAACGGGAGATGTTTTCCCTGCCATTAAATATACGCGCGAGAAGCACCGCGAAGGAACGAAATACTTCGGCCCCTTCACCGATAGTCGCGCTGCACGCGAAATGGTGGACATTGCGCGCCGCGTGGTGCCGCTGTGTTCCGCATCGTGTGCGGAATGGCGCCGCATCAAGCGCCTGACCGATAGCGGCTCGCTTGATGCGTTTCTGGGAAACGCGGGTGTTCGTCCGTGCTTCGACAGCCATGTGGGATTGGGTCCTGGAGCCTGCTGTGGTGGCATCACGCCTGATCAGTACAAGGAAAACGTCAAACGCATCCAGCGCTTTTTGGCGGGCAACCATAACGAGTTTATTGCCGAGCTTACCGAGGAAATGACGCAAGCGGCTGGTGAGTTGGACTTCGAGCGTGCGGGGCGTATCAAAAGCCGCATCGATACCATCAAGTCGCTTTCGCAAAAGCAGCATGCGGTGATAGCGCAGAATCTTTTCGCCGATGTCATTGGGTTCTTCCGCGAAGAAACCATTACGGGCGTGCAGGTTTTGATGGTGCGCGAAGGGCGCATCATCAACAACAACGAATTCATCTTGAATAAAGGCACGAACGTCGTTGACCAGGACTTACTGCACTCCTTTTTGCTACGTTATTACGATGTGGCCACGTCAATTCCGCGCGAGGTGATTGTTCGCGCGCTTCCTGAAGACGATGCCGCCATGAGCCAGTGGCTCACCGACAAGCTGGCAAGCAAGCACGGTGCGAAAGTGCATTTTGTTGCGCCCGAAAAAGGGGAGAAAGCCGACCTTTTGAACCTGGCGGAAACGAATGCGCGCCACGCTTTGATGCGCTACAAAGTGCGCACAAACTACGATGACCAACGCATCAACAATGCACTCCTTCAGCTGGAAAGCGCTCTTGCTCTTGAGCGCCCGCCGCACCGCATTGAGTGCTTCGATATCTCTACGAACCACGGCTCCTACACGGTGGCATCGATGGTCGTTTTCGAAAACGGCAAGCCAGCGAAGAATCAATACCGTCGTTTCAAGATAAAAGCCCAGCTTGACGAAGCGAATGACTTCTTGTGCATGCAGGAAGTCATGCAGCGCCGCTATTGCGCCGAGCGCATGGAAGATCAGCGTTTTGGCTCGAAACCCGACTTGATCATTCTTGACGGCGGCCGCCCGCAGCTTAATGCTGTGCTTGAGATGTTCGACGAAATGGGCATCCACGATATTGCGCTGTGCGGCTTGGCTAAGCGCGACGAAGAGCTGTTCGTACCCTGGCAGGAAAGCGGCCCGGTGGTGCTGCCCGGTGGCTCGGCATCGTTGTACCTGGTCAAGCAAGTGCGTGACGAGGCGCACCGCTTCGCTATTACGTTTCATCGTGAGCTGCGCGGGAAGGGCATGACGCTTTCCGTGCTCGACGAAATTCCTGGCTTGGGACCAGTGCGCAAGAAGGCGCTGCGCAAGGAGTTCCGCTCGTTTGCGCGCCTGAAAGCGGCGTCGCTTGAGGAGCTTCGGGCAGTGCCCGGCGTGCCCGCTGAAGTTGCCGAGGAGCTTTACAAGGTGCTGCGGCAGTATAATGACAAACAGGCAAGCGATCAGGAAGGAGATTCCCATGACGATTGCGAATGACAATATAAAAGGCGCCCCGAAAGAGCAGGGTGCTCTTGACCAGCACTCCAACGAGGCGCAACATGTGGAAAGCGTCGTTGAAGAAAATAAAATGCCGAATCTCGTGATTATCACCGGTATGAGCGGCGCGGGCCGCACGGAAGCAATGCACGTGTTCGAGGACATGGGCTATTTTTGCGTGGACAACCTGCCGGCGCCTTTGATTGCCGACCTTGTTGACTTGCGCGCGCCCGACGCTCAAGGCGCTCAGAAAACCTATACGGCGGTGGTGTGCGACGCGCGTAACCACATTTACTTCGAAAAGCTCACGCATATCATCTCTGAACTGGACAAAAAAGGCGTGGACTATCGCATCGTATTCCTTGATGCCGCCGATGAAAAGCTGGTTTCGCGCTATAAATCATCGCGTCGCAGGCATCCGCTGTGCGATGACGGTTCAAGCATTGGCCAGGGCATTGTCCGCGAGCGCATGCTGCTTTCTTCGGTTGCGAAGCGCGCCGATTACATCATCGACACAACCGATATGTTGCCTGCTCAGCTGCACAACCGCTTGCGCACCCTTTTCGGAAGCGAAGAAACGCGCAAGACGTTGAGCGTTTCGGTCTATTCGTTCGGCTTCAAACACGGCGCGCCCACCGATGCCGACGTGGTGATTGACGTGCGCTTCCTTCCGAATCCGTATTACGATCCCGAATTGAAGAACCTTACTGGTTTGGATGATCCGGTGCGCAAGTTCGTCATGGATTGCCCCGAAACCGAACTTTTCAAGAAACGTTGGTTTGACCTGCTTGATTGCGTTATGCCCGGCTATGTTTCCGAAGGCAAGCAGCAGCTTGCGATTGCGGTTGGCTGCACGGGCGGTCAGCACCGAAGCGTTGCGCTGGCGGAAGCGACGGGCGATTATCTGAAAACGCATGGGTATCGTGTCAGTGTTGCTCATCGCGACCTTATGAAGGCGGAAACCGCGGCCTCGCGCCGCGTGAAGGAAGACGGCGGCGTTGATACGCTTCCCCATAACAGGTAAGGATGCGCTATGCCATTGTCTCATTTCACTCATGATCCATCGCTAACGTCCCAGTTCAAGCCGTTGACGCATGCGAAACACGAAAGCGAGCCATCGACTGGCAACCCGCTTGCGGGCAAGCGCGCCGTTGTAGTGGGCGGCGGCACGGGCGCCCCCATGTCTATTCGCTGCCTTTTGAGCCTGAACTGCCAAGTAAACGCCGTGGTAGCCATGGCCGATGACGGCGGCTCCACCGGTGAGCTGCGCAAACAGGCGGGCGTGACGCCTCCGGGCGATGTTCGTAAGTGCTTGGCGGCATTCGCGGCGCACCCCGAAGATACGTTCGCGCAGGCGTTCAAGTATCGTTTCCCGTTTGCGGATAACCATGCGTTGGGGAATTTGCTGCTTGCTGCGTTGGAAGATGCTTCGGGTTCTTTCCCCGAGGCCATTGAGATTTGCGAGCATCTTCTTCAAGCGCGTGGTCATGTGCTGCCGTCCACGCTCACCCATGTCGAGCTTGCGGCGTCTACGTGTCAGGGGCACGAGGTGCGCGGGCAGGCGTGCGCATGCCATTCGTCGGAGCCGCTGAATCGTGCGTGGCTGCATGCAACGCGCGAAGGGGAGCGCATTGAGCCGTATGAGCCGGCGCTTGACGCGTTGCGCAACGCGGACTTCATCATTTTAGGCCCCGGCTCGCTGTTCACTTCGGTTATCGCGAACCTTTTGGTGCCAGGCGTTGCGAAGGCGATTTGCGAATCGAATGCATACGTGATATACGTGAGCTCCATTTCCGATGCGCAGGGCGAAACACGTGGATTCGGCGTAAAAGACCAGGTGGAAGCGTTGCAAACACACGGTATGGGCAATCGAATCAACTGCGTGCTTGCCGATGTGCCTCGTTCGGGCGCTCAAGCAAGTTTTCCGCAGGGAATGCGCCGCGTTTCCCTGGGGCCTGATGATCGCACGTTCCTTAGGGAACAGGGAATAGCGTATATGACCCGGGACTTCTATAATCCCGAGCATCCCGGTTGGCATAGTGTTTCCGTGTTGCGCAGCGCATTGGGTAAATCCATGGGCAAAGCGCTTGAGCGTGCGGTGCCTCGGTCCGCAAGTTGTGCCGTGCCGCAGACACCTGGCCGTGAAACGCAACAAACGCAGGCTTCCCAGCAGCGCCTCCGTGCAAGAAAGACGTTGGGGAAGGCGCAGAAATAATGGCGTTTACTTCCGATGTTAAAGACGAGCTTTCGCACGTGCGCCCCGTGTGCACGCATTGCCAGCGCGCCACGCTTGCAGCGCTGGTACGCATTGATGGCACGCTGTATCTGAGCGGTTCGGGCAAGTACCGCTTGGAAGTGGTGACCGATTCGGTGAGCATTGCGCGCTTGACCAAGCAGCTGCTCAACGATATCTACGATTTGCAAACGAACCTCACGATTCGCCGAAGTGTTCTGCACCAAACGCCAAACTACCTGATAGAAGCGCCGTATCAACCGCGTCTTGAGCAGTCGCTGCGCGATATGGGCGTTCTTTCCGAATCGGGCGGTTTGGAAATGCATTTGCGGCCTTCCATCATCAAGAAGGAATGTTGCGCTGCGGCGTACCTGCGCGGGGCATTTCTGGGCAGCGGCTTTATTGCAAATCCAAAGGGCAACTACCACTTTGAAATCACGTTTGCGGCTGAACCCATTGCCGAAGACGTTGCGCGCATCTTCACGGAAAAAGGCATTCCTGCGCGTATTTCGCGGCGGCGCAACACCTACATTGTCTACCTGAAAAGCGGCGATGCCATTGCGGACTTCCTTGCGTTCACGGGTGCGCACACCAGCGCGCTGCATTTCGAGGACGCGCGCCTTTACAAGAGCATCCGCAACGACGCGAACCGCGCGACGAATGCGGAAATTGCAAATCAGCGCAAAACGGTGAACGCGTTTTTGGAGTTCCAAGAAGCAGTTGAGCAGATTCGCCATGCGGAAGCCATGGGCAAGCTTTCGCCCGCTTTGCGCGAAATCATCCGCCTTCGCCTGGCGCATCCCGATGCATCGCTTAAGGCGTTGGGCGAAATGCTTGATCCGCCGCTTTCCAAGTCCGCCATCGCTCATCGCGTTCAGCGTATTCTGGATTTTGCCCACGATTTGAAACGCTCGCAGGTTTGATGCTTGCGCGTTCGCGCTTTCGTGGTAACGTTGGAGGGTAGGTAAACTGCAGGGGCGAATTGCGCGTTACGGCGCCTGCGCTCCTGGCAAACCAAACTGTTTATAATCCTTATGAAAGGGGAAAAGACATGGCAACTAAGGTTGGCATCAACGGTTTCGGTCGTATTGGCCGCTTGGCTTTCCGCGCAATGTTCAACGATCCTGAGCTGGAAGTCGTAGCAGTCAATGACCTGGGTAACAAGGAACAGTTGGCTCACCTTTTGAAGTACGACTCGGTTCATGGTCGTGCTTACGATTCCGTTGTGGTCACCGAGGACGGTTTCTGCGTTGATGGCGTGAACGTCAAGGTTCTTGCAGAGCGCGAACCTGCCAACTTGCCGTGGGGCGAGCTGGGCGTTCAGGTTGTTGTCGAATCCACCGGCTTCTTCACCGATGGCACGAAGGCTGCTGCTCACATTGAAGCGGGCGCAAAGAAGGTCATCATCTCTGCCCCTGGTAAGAACGTGGATGCTACCATTGTTATGGGCGTCAACGACAAGGATTACGATCCTGCTACCATGAACATTGTTTCCAACGCATCTTGCACCACGAACTGCCTTGCTCCTGTTGCCAAGGTTCTGGTTGACAGCTTCGGCATTAAGCGCGGCATGATGAACACGGTTCACGCGTACACGAACGACCAGAAGATTCTGGATCTGCCGCATAAGGATTATCGTCGTGCGCGCGCTGCTGCGCAGTCCATCATCCCCACCACCACGGGTGCCGCTAAGGCTGTTGCGCTGGTTATCCCCGAGCGTGCCGGCAAGCTCGACGGTTTTGCAACGCGCGTTCCTGTTCCCGATGGCTCCATGGTTGACCTGACCTGCCAGCTTGAGCGTTCGGTCACGAAGGAAGAAATCAACGCCGCCATGAAGGCCGCCGCCGAAGGCCCCATGAAGGGCATCCTGGAATACACCGAGGACCCGATTGTTTCCGTTGACATCATCGACAACGCGAATTCTTCGATTTTCGATTCCGGCTTGACCATGGTTTTGGGCGGCGAAGGCGACATGGTGAAAGTTGTTTCCTGGTACGACAACGAATGGGGTTATTCCAACCGCGTTGCCGACCTGGCAAAGATTATGCTCTAGAATGCAACCAGGTGCGCCGTCCGGTTGGGCGGCGCATTGCTTTTTTAGGAAGTTTTTCAGGAGGCTTTAATGTCCGACATTCAAACTATCGAATCTCTTGCGCCGCACGGAAAGCGCGTGCTCGTGCGCGTGGATTTCAACGTGCCGTTGAAAGAAGGCGCTGTTACCGATGACACGCGCATCAAGGCTGCGCTGCCAACTATTAAATATCTGGTTGATGCTGGCGCAAAAGTCATTCTTATGTCCCATTTGGGTCGTCCGAAGGGCGAAGGCTACGAGGAAACGTATTCCTTGGCGCCCGTAGCTGCTTATCTTGCGAACATGGTGGATGCTCCTGTTTCGTTTGCTACCGATACAGTGGGTGCCGATGCGCAGGAAAAGATCGCCCACATGAACAACGGTGACATCGTTTTGCTGGAAAACCTTCGCTTTGACAAGCGCGAAAAGAAAAACGACGAAGGCTTCTGCCGCGAACTTGTCGCACTGGGCGATGCGTATGTGAACGATGCATTCGGCACGGCGCATCGCGCGCATGCCTCCACGGCAGGCGTTGCTGCGCTGCTTCCCGCATATGCCGGCTTCTTGCTTAGCAAGGAAGTTGCTACGCTGGGTGGTATGCTTGAGCAGCCGAAACGTCCGTTCGTTGCTATTTTGGGCGGCTCGAAAGTATCCGATAAGATCAAGGTAATCGATGCGCTTATCGACACGTGCGACACGCTTATCATCGGCGGCGGCATGTGCTTTACGTTTCTTTTGGCGCAGGGCAAGACGGTGGGCACTTCGCTGAAGGAAGACGAATGGGTTGAGCGCGCGTCCGAAATGCTCCAAAAAGCACAGGACAAGGGCGTGTCGCTGCTTCTGCCTTCCGATGTTGTGGTGGCAGATAAGTTCGCCGAAGACGCGCGTACGGAAACCGTTTCCGTTGACAACATTCCCAGCGACATGATGGGCCTTGATATTGGCCCCGAAACGGCAAAAGCATACGCAGACGCCATTGCGCAGGCGAAGACCGTGTTCTGGAACGGCCCCATGGGCGTTTTCGAGATGAAGGCATTCGAGGAAGGCACGAAGCAGGTTGCTCTGGCGGTTGCCGCTAACAAGGAAGCCGATACGATTATCGGCGGCGGCGACAGCGTTGCTGCGGTGAACAAGTTCGACCTTGCATCGAAGATGACGTTTATTTCCACGGGCGGCGGCGCTTCCATGGAGCTTGTTCAGGGCGAAAAGCTCCCGGGCGTAGAGGCGCTGCGCAAATAATTGTCCGACTGTTGCGACAAGCGAGATTGCATCGGGCAAAATCGCGATGAACAGGAGAAACATGAAACGTAAACCCATGATGGCGGGCAACTGGAAGATGAATAATACCATCTCCGAGGCCGTTGTGCTCACGCAGCAAATTTGCAACCGTTTCGAGAAGGATTGGGCGGACTCTGTTGATGTGGTGCTCTGTCCTCCGTTTCTTGATTTGAAACCGGCTTGGACGGTCATCGATTTCGAGAATCTTCCTATTTCCGTGGGCGCGCAGAACTGCTATTGGCAGGAATCGGGCGCTTACACGGGCGAGATTTCCGTGCCCATGCTCAAAGAGGCGGGCTGCGACTACTGCATTATCGGCCATTCGGAGCGCCGCACGCTGTTCGGCGAAACGAACGAGGGCGTGAACAAGAAAGCGAAGGCACTTCTTGCAGCAAAGCTCTCACCGATTATCTGCGTGGGCGAATCGCTTGCCGTGCGCGACGAGGGGTCTACGCTTGATTTCGTGTGCGCCCAGGTTAAAGCTGCGTTTGCGGGAATCGACGAGCTTGATGCAGAGAGCTGCATTGTTGCCTACGAACCCATTTGGGCCATTGGTACGGGCCGCACGGCAACTCCCGAGCAAGCTCAGGAAGTATGCGCCGCCATTCGCGCAACGTTTGCCGAGCTGTACGGAGCCGATAGTGCGAAGTCCATGCGCGTGCTGTACGGCGGTTCCATGAACGAAGGAAACGTTGAGGGTCTTCTTGCCATGGAGGATATCGATGGCGGCTTGATTGGCGGCGCAGCGCTGAAGGCAGAAAGCTTTATTGCGCTTATCAAGGCTTGCTTGTAGTTGTTTGTAGTCGCTTGCACTGGCTGGTGGAAACCGTGCTGGTTCGCGAGCTTAGAATGAGAAAAGGTACGTTCTATGACAACGTGTGAAGGTCGCCCGTGCGCCCTTATCATCATGGATGGCTTCGGTTTGGCGGCACCAGGCAGCGGCAATGCTATCTCCCTTGCGGCAACGCCGGTGCTTGATGATATATTTGCCACCTGCCCGAAAACGCAGCTTTTAGCTTCAGGGGAAGCTGTTGGTCTTCCTGCTGGTCAGATGGGTAATTCCGAAGTGGGGCACTTGAATATCGGTGCGGGCCGCGTTGTCTACCAAGAGCTGACGCGCATCAACCGCGCATGTCGCTCGGGCGAGGTCAAGCAGAACCTGGTGCTGTGTCAGGCGTTTTCGTCTGCCGCACGTAACGGTGGCGTGGTTCATTTCATGGGGCTTCTTTCCGATGGCGGCGTTCATTCCAGCAACGAGCATCTGTATGCCCTGGTTGCCATGGCGTGCGAACAGCAGGTGCCTGCGGTGCACATCCATTGTTTCATGGACGGCCGCGATGTTCCGCCTTCAAGCGGCAAGGGTTACATCGAGCAGCTGGAAGCGGAGCTTGAGCGTTTGCGCAGCGCATATCCGCAGACAAAGCTTGCAATTTCTACTGTTTCGGGTCGCTATTACGCAATGGATCGCGATAATCGATGGGGTCGCGTGGAGCGTGCTTACCATGCGATTGTCAGTGGCACTCCTTGTATTAAGGTAAGCGCTGCTCAGGCAATGCAAGACTCCTACGATGCGGGCGTAACAGATGAATTCGTTGAACCCGTCTCGCTGGACGGCTGCGGCGTGCACGAAGGCGATGCGGTGGTGTTCTTTAACTTCCGTCCCGATCGTGCCCGCGAGCTTACGCGTGCGTTTGTCGATGATGACTTCAGCGGCTTCCCGCGCGGTGAAAAAGTACCTGTTTCCTATGTGTGCTTGACGGAATACGATGCAACCATCAATGCACCGGTGGCGTTTCCGAAGGAATTCCCGGCAAACGTGTTGGCAGACGTTTTGGCGCAGCAGGGCTTGCGTCAGTTCCATATTGCGGAAACCGAGAAATACGCGCACGTGACGTTTTTCCTGAACGGCGGCATTGAAGAGCCCAAGGTAGGGGAGGAGCGCGTTTTAATCAAGAGCCCTGCGGTGGCAACGTATGATTTGCAGCCGCAGATGAGCGCGTATCCGGTTACCGAAGCGCTTACGGAGGCGATTCTCAACGATAAAGCTGATTTCTACGTGGTGAATTACGCGAATTGCGACATGGTGGGGCATACCGGTGTTGTTTCTGCGGCAAAGCAGGCTGTCGAGGCGGTCGATGAGTGCGTGGGACGCGTGCTGCGTGCTTTGAAGGCTAAGGGCGGCACTTGTCTTTTGACCGCCGATCACGGCAACGCCGATCAGATGGTTGCCGAAGATGGATCGCCCCATACGGCGCATACCACAGCTCCTGTGCCTCTCGCGCTTATTGATTATTCGGAGCGAGGCTTTTCTCTGGAGAACAGGGAAGGCGCGCTTTGCGATATCGCACCCACGCTGTTGGATATTATGACAATTCCCCAACCTGCGGAAATGACGGGGAAATCGCTTCTTGCGCGATAGTCTTGTTTCCTTTATAATTCATAAATTGCATTTGCTTATTCGACGGTAAAGAAGGTTTGTCTTGACGGCTTTAATGATTATTTTGACGGTGTTGCTGATTGTATCCGGCGCTGGTCTGATCGTTTTCATCTTGCTGCATTCCGGCAAGGGAACGGGTCTTTCCGATATGATTTCCGCGGCGGTGTACAACACTTCCACGGGTACCTCGATTGTAGAGAAGAACCTTGATCGCATTACGATTGTTCTTGCGATTGTTTTCATGGTAACGTTGATTGCCATGATGGTCATTTGGCCGCACGGTTCCATCGCTTAAAGAGTGCTTAAAAAAATCTCTTGCAACTTGTAGGTGTTCTGATAAACTATGCAACGTTGCAAATTCGTCGGAGTGGTGGAACGGCAGACACGCTAGCTTGAGGTGCTAGTGCCCGGATTGGGCGTGCGGGTTCAAATCCCGCCTTCGACACCAGTAAATTCAAGAGAGGGCTTCGGCTCTCTCTTTTTTGCATTTGGCAAGGTTTTCGTGCCGCAGGATAGAGCGTTTTCGATTCAAGCGGTTTGCGGGGGTGTCTGTCTGACATTCGGTGCTTCGTGGGGAAGGGAAGCATGCTGAGACGCTCTGAGAGCCCATATTTGGGGTGCTTTTAGCCAATGCTGTTTCGAGCTGTTGTCATTTGGAGATTATGGGTCGTGCTGAAGCTTAGGGCGCGTTGGACTCAGATTGTTTGTTTTGTTCCGTACTCTACTTTGTTCGAGCGAATCTTGATCCGGTGCTGCATTGTTGGCGAAGGAGATTCAGCTTGTCCTGTGCGACCCATGAAGAACGAAGAAAAGACTTTGCTGGAAATAAAAAAGAATCCCGAACGGGATTCTTCGAAATTCAATGGTGGGCGATACAAGATTTGAACTTGTGACCCCTGCCGTGTCAAGGCAGTGCTCTCCCCCTGAGCTAACCGCCCACTTTTCAGTGGTTGCTGGTGTTCACCAGCGGGTAGATATATTATCAGATTGAAATATTTTGTACATATCTTTTTTGAAAAATTTTTCGCGGAAGGTAAAAATTTTAGAGAATTTTAGAGAGCACCACTAACGTATAGGTAATAAAAAAAATTTTGCGATTTGGCAAATTTTTTCTTGCATTATCCCTAGGGTATCGGTATTATACCTTCTTGCGCGGACATGGCTCAGCTGGTAGAGCACCACCTTGCCAAGGTGGGGGTCGCGGGTTCGAACCCCGTTGTCCGCTCC
>CAKTXN010000020.1 GCA_934630905.1 uncultured Eggerthellaceae bacterium | reverse complement strand
ATGCGAATATTTTAAGTCGTTTATCATGCACGGCAGTATAGCACGCCGCCCAATTGCGGTATTATATTTAATTACGCAATTAGCATTCGTGTAAGCGAAAAAACACGGATGCCCCACCAAAACCGCAGGTGAGTTGCATACGACAGGCAAAAGGAAACGGAGAAGAGGATTCATGCCCGTAACAGACTTCCTAAGAAGGAACGCCGCTGAATACGGCAACGAGGTAGCGTTGGTAGAACGCAACCCGGAAATCAAAGAACACCGTCGCGTCACGTGGCGCGATTATGACCTGATCGAAAGCACCGAAGCGCAGCCGTATCGTCGCGAAATCACCTGGCATGTGTTTGACGAAAAAGCGAACCGTTTTGCCAACCTGCTGCTTTCGCGCGGTGTGAAAAAGGGCGACAAAGTGGGCATTCTCATGATGAACTGCCTGGAATGGCTGCCCATCTATTTTGGCGTGCTGAAAACCGGCGCGCTGGCGGTACCACTGAACTTCCGCTACGACAGCTCCGAAATTGAGTACTGCCTGAATTTGGCCGACGTTGACGTGTTAGTGTTCGGTCCTGAATTCGTGGGCCGCATTGAAGAGATTGTGAGCACCATTCAGCGCAACCGTCTGCTGTTCTTCGTGGGAACCGACTGCCCCACGTTCGCGGAAAGCTACAACGAGCTCACGGCGAACTGCTCCAGTAAGGACCCCATGATTCCCCTGAAGGAAAGCGACGACGCCGCCATTTACTTCAGCAGCGGCACCACGGGCTTCCCCAAGGCAATCCTGCATAACCACGAAAGCCTGGCGCAAGCTGCGGAAATGGAGCAAATTCATCACAACGTGCAGCACGATGACGTGTTCTTGTGCATTCCGCCGCTGTACCACACCGGCGCAAAGTTCCACTGGATGGGCAACTTGATTGCCGGCTCGAAAGCCGTGATTTTGCGCGGCGTGAAGCCCGCCGACATTTTGAGCGCCGTAAGCTCCGAGCAATGCACCACCGTGTGGCTGCTGGTGCCGTGGGTGCAAGACATTCTGCATGCCATTGAAACGGGCGAAGTGAACCTGGACGATTACAAGCTTGACCAGTGGCGCCTGATGCACGTGGGCGCGCAGCCTGTTCCGAAGAGCCTGATTGAGCGCTGGCTGCAGATTTTCCCCCACCACGATTACGACACGAACTACGGTCTGTCCGAATCCACCGGTCCGGGATGCGTGCACCTGGGCATTGGCAACGTGGACCACGTGGGCGCCATTGGCATTCCGGGTTATCGTTGGCAGACGCGCATTGTGGGCGAAGATGGCCACGATGTGAAAAACGGCGAAGTCGGCGAGCTGTGGGTGAAGGGCCCCGGCGTTATGACCTGCTATTACAACAATCCCGAAGCCACCGCCGAAGTACTCAAGGACGGCTGGCTGCTTACGGGCGACATGGCGCGCATGGACGAAGACGGCTTCATTTGGCTGGTTGACCGCAAGAAGGACGTTATCATCTCCGGCGGCGAGAACATTTACCCCGTGCAGATCGAGGACTTCTTGAACGGTCACCCCGCCATCAAGGACGTTGCCGTTATCGGCTTGCCCGATGCACGTTTAGGCGAGATTTGCGCCGCCATTATTGAGCTCAAGCCCGAGTTCGAAGGCCTTACCGAGGAAGCCATTAATGGGTTCTGCATGAAACTTCCCCGCTACAAGCGCCCGAGGCGTATTATCTTCGCGGACGTTCCACGCAACGCTACCGGCAAGATCGAAAAGCCCCAACTGCGCGAACGCTACGGCGCTTCGAACCTCGTTGATCAGCAGAACAACGCGTAAAGGTGTAATAAAAGTCTTTGACTTATACATACAAGGAGAAAAACAGCAATGAAGAAACTAACCGCGAAGGAACTGAAGAAAGCTTATATTGACTTCTTCGTTGAGCACGGCCACACCCTGATCAAGGGCGCTTCGCTCATTCCTGAAAACGACCCCACCGTACTGTTCACCACCGCAGGCATGCATCCGCTGGTGCCCTACCTGATGGGCGAAAGCCATCCGGCGGGACATCGCCTGGTTGACTGCCAGAAGTGCCTGCGCACCGGCGACATTGACGAAGTGGGCGATGCCAGCCATCTGACGTTCTTCCAGATGATGGGTAACTGGTCACTCAACGATTACTTCAAAGAGACGTCCATCCCCCTGAGCCACGAGTTCCTGACCAAGGTGCTGGAGATTCCGCAAGAGCGCATTTCCGTGACCGTGTTTGAAGGCGAAGAGGGCATTCCGCGCGACAACGTTTCCGCTGATACGTGGCGCAGCCTGGGCTACCCCGACGAGCGCATCTACTTCTACCCCCGCAAGGAGAACTGGTGGGGTCCCGCTGGCGTGACCGGTCCGTGCGGTCCCGACACCGAAATCTTCTTCGACACGGGCAAAGAGCCTTGCGGTCCCGACTGCCAGCCTTCCTGTGGCTGCGGCAAGTACGTGGAAATCTGGAACAACGTGTTCATGGAGTTCTACAAAGAAGAAGACGGAACGTATCGTCCGCTGGGTCGTCACAACGTTGACACCGGCCTGGGCTTGGAGCGCGTATTGTGCCTGCTCAACGGCGTGGATTCTGTTTACGACACCGAGCTGTTCAAGCCCATCATCAATCGCATTGAGCAGACCACCGGCATCAATTACGACACGGCCGACGAAGAGTCGCGTCGCGCTATCCGCATTATCTGCGACCACATGCGCTCCACCACGTTCCTGCTGGGCGACGAGCGCGGCGTGGTGCCGTCCAACGTTGACCAGGGCTACGTGCTGCGCCGCTTGATTCGCCGCACCATGCGCCACTGCATGAAGCTGGGCATCGACTTCAGCGAGCTTTTGCAGTACGCCGAAATCCTGGTTGCCGATTATCAGGACGAATACCCTGAGCTTGTCGAGCACCATCAGGTTATCATCGACCAGTTGTCTAAGGAAATCGACACGTTCTCCAAGACCATCGACAAGGGCACGAAGCTTGCCAACAAGATTATGGACGGCATTCCCGAAGGTGGCCAGATTGATGGCGAAAAAGCATTCCATCTGTACGACACGTACGGCTTCCCCTTGGAGCTGACCTGCGAACTTGCTTCCGAGCGCGGCTTGACGGTTGACACCGAAGGCTACGAGAAGTTCTTCGCCGAGCACCAGGAAAAGTCCCGCGCGGGCGCTGAGCAGCGCTTCAAGGGCGGCCTGGCCGACAACTCCGAGCAAACGACTCGCCTGCACACCGCAACGCACTTGCTGCACGGCGCACTGCGCAAGGTGCTGGGCGACAGCGTGTTCCAGCGCGGCTCCAACATCACCGCCGAGCGCTTGCGCTTCGACTTCAACTTTGAGCGCAAGATGACGCCCGAAGAAATTGCCGAAGTTGAGGCAATTGTGAACAAGGCCATTCAAGAGGGCGTGGAAGTTGAATGCCGCGAAATGCCCATTGAGGAAGCGCGCGCCATGGGCGCCGTGGGCATCTTCGACGACAAGTACGGCGATCGCGTAAGGGTTTACATCATGGGCGACTACGACACCGAGCTGTGTGGTGGCCCCCATGCCGCAAACACCGCCGAGCTCAAGGCATTCAAGATCCAGAAGGAAAAGAGCTCTTCGGCAGGCGTGCGTCGCATTGTTGCCGTTATCGGCGACGCAGCTTTACAGTAAGTTGCCAGGCACCACTGGCGCTCAGATAGGAGTTTTTGCATGAAAATCGGGTTCGATAACCAGAAATACATCGAGTTGCAGTCGGAGAACATCCGCAAGCGCATCAACCAGTTCGGCGGCAAGCTGTATCTGGAATTCGGCGGCAAGCTGCGCGATGATTACCACGCATCCCGCGTGCTCCCTGGTTTCGAACCCGACGTGAAAGTGCGCATGCTGCAAAGCCTGAAGGACGAGGCCGAGATCGTTATCGTGGTGTCCGCCGACGCCATTGAGAAAAGCAAGGTGCGCGGCGACTACGGCATTACGTACGACGAAGACGTCTTGCGTCTGATGGACGAATTCGAAAGCCTTGACTTGTTCGTGGGCAGCGTGGTCATCACGCAATACGCAGGTCAACCTAAGGCCGACGCCTTCCGCCGCCGTTTGAGCGCGCTGGGTGTGCGCAGCTATCGTCACTACTTCATTGAAGGCTACCCCAACGACATGGCCCGCATTGTAAGCGACGAGGGCTATGGCAAAAACGACTTCATCGAAACAAGCCGTCCATTGGTTGTGGTAACTGCTCCGGGCCCTGGATCAGGCAAAATGGCAACGTGCTTGTCCCAGCTCTACCACGAGCACAAGCGCGGAAACGTTGCCGGCTACGCAAAATGGGAAACGTTCCCCGTATGGAACTTGCCGCTTTCCCACCCCGTGAACATTGCGTACGAGGCAGCCACGGCCGACCTGGACGACAAGAACATGATCGACCACTTCCACTTGGAAGCATACGGGAAGACCACCGTCAACTACAACCGCGACATTGAGATTTTCCCCGTTTTGCGCGAAATGATGAACCACATCGTGAAGGAATGCCCGTACAAGAGCCCCACGGACATGGGCGTGAACATGGTGGGCTTTGCCATTTGCGACGACGAGGCGTGCCGCGAAGCAAGCCGCATGGAAATCTTCCGTCGCTTCTTTGCCGCGGCCGTGGAGGCGAAGAAAACGGGCGGCTCCACCGATGTTGTGGAGCGCCTGGAGAACATCATGGCATCGGCTGGCGTAACACCTGATCTTTCGCGCGGACGCATGGCGGCGCTGGTCAAAGAAGAAGCCACGGGCAAACCTGCGGCAGCTATCACGCTGCCCGATGGACGCATTGTAACGGGGAAAACGTCGGATTTGATGGGCTGCGCATCGTCCGCCCTGATGAACGCACTCAAAGAGCTGGCAGGCATTCCCGACGAAGATTACATTTTGACCGACCAGGCGCTCGAACCCATTTGCGCCCTGAAGCTGCAAAAACTCGGCTCGAAAAACCCGCGTCTGCATTCCGACGAGACGCTCATCGCACTCTCCATTAGCTCCGCCACCAACGAGCGCGCCGCAAAAGCTATTGAGAAGCTGTCCGAGCTGAACGGTTGCGATGCGTTCTTCAGCGTGATTCCCGCTAGCAACGACGAAAAGCTATACAAGAAGCTCGGCATCAACTTGTGCTGCGAGCCGAAGTACGAGAAGCACAGCTTCTTCCACCAGTAATTTTTTGCTGGGAAGAAACGTAATCGGCGGCAAAGCAGCAGGGCGCGGCAATGGCAAGTCACAAGAAATCGGCACAGGCGAAGCAGAAAGCGCTTTTCGAGGCGCAGCTGGGTGCGTCTGACTTCAGTGACTTGTTCGCTGCCGAAGAACGTCGCCGTGAACAGGGAAATCTTAAACGCGAAGCAGCGCTGCGCTACAAAGCGTGCGAGCGCAAGAATCGCTACCTAAGCCGCGCAGAAGCCGAGGCGGCAATCTCTGCTTGCGAGGATTACGGCACGCGCGGGCTTCACTGCTATAAATGCGAGTACTGCAAGGGCTGGCACTTAACATCCAAGCCCGAACGAGATAAGTAAGCGCACACGCGCAAGCGCGGGTTCCATCGACCCAGAAATAACGCAACCATGAAAAACTTTGACTTCGGCGTATATGGCAACATCCTTGCGGTTAAGCAAGCCCACCTGTTCGACATCGGCTGCTTCCTTATGCGCATTTATATGTACATGGGCACGCTCGGTGTGGTCTCGATGCTCACGCTTTCGGGACATTCGGCGTTCTTTTCGGGAACGGTTTCGTCAACGCTGGCAATTTCCACGTTTTTCATTGCGCCGCGCACCGGCAAATTCATGGACGAAAAAGGTCAGCATCGTGTGATTCTGATTACGTCGATTATTGCCATGACGGGCGCAATTCTGCTTTTGACGACGGTCGCATTAGGACTTCCATCAGGCATTATGTATATTGCGGCGTTTCTGATGGGCTTCGTTCCCAGCGCGCCGGCAATCGCGCGTACTCGCTGGACGTACCTTATTGAATCGAGGAAGATCAAAAACTTCTCCACGTCGCTCAAAAGCGTGTATTCCTACGAAGGCGTTATTGAGGACTGCTCGTTTATGATTGGACCGGCGCTGGCTATTGCGCTTTCGAACACTTTGTTCCCCACCGCGGGCATTCTGCTGGGCTGCCTGAGCTTTACCGTGGGCTCGTTCATTTTGCTGGTGCTTGCGCGCGACACCGAGCCGCAAGTCAACTGGAAACGCACTGCGGAAGGCTCCGGAGAAGGGGTTGCGGATGAAGTCGCGACCGATGGCAACAGCAATGGTGCTGCTGGCAATGCGCCCGCGAAGAAGCATCGCAGCGCGCTAGTTGAGCTCCCTATCGTGCGCGTGCTGTTCAGCTTGGCGCTGCTTGTGGGACTTATTTTCGGCGCGTTTGACACCACGACCATCACGTTTGCTCAGTCCATTGGCCAGCCTGTTGTAGCAAGCATCGGCGTGTCCGTTTCGTCGTTTGCCTCTATGTGCTCAAGCTTGATGTTCGGCATGCTCGTTTTGAAGGCGCCGCTGAATAAGCAGCTCCTTGGTGCAGCTATTGCCGTTGGCGCAGGCTACATGGGCATGGGGTTCATCACATCGGTACCGATGTTCTTCTTTATTTCTGTTTTAGGCGCGGCGCTCTATGCACCGTTTTTCATCACGGCAAATTCATTCTGCGAACAGGCTGTTCCCGCAAATCGCTTGACGGAATCGCTCACGTGGATCACCGCAGGCTCAACGTGCGGCCTGGCCATTGGCCCCACGGCAAGTGGTGCGCTCATCGATGCCATGGGCCCTACCGCGGGTTTCTACCTGGGATCGGTTGCATGCGTTTGCGTTATTGCGCTGGCATTTTTCTGCCGCGGAATTATGAAGCGCAACTGCAAGCAGCACGTTGCAGCCCCGCACGTCGCGCAAGAGCTGGAAGCAGCACGCGACTAGAGGCAAGCGCAGAAGGCAGCAGCAAGCTACAGAAAGGCTTCTCATGACGTACGAAATGCGACGCACCCAGCAAGCACTCGGCGAAAAGGAAATTTCACGCATCTTGGAAACAGCCAGCAACGCAACGTTGGCACTTGCACCTCAAGACGACGATGACTTCCCTTACGCCGTGCCCATAAGCTTCGCATTCGACAAAGCCGCCCAATCGATTTATTTTCACTGCGCGTGGGAAGGTCGCAAAGTCGATGCCGCAGCCCACAACCCGCGTGCGTCGCTTTGCGTAGTAGCCCAGGACGAGGTGGTACCCGATCTGTTTGCCACCAGCTATCGCAGCGTTGTTGTTTTTGGCGAATTACACCTGGTAGAAGACGAATCCGAGCGTTTAGACGCATTCCGCGCACTGGGTCGCAAATATGCAAAAGGACTCAAAGAGCAGCTCGAGCGCAAAATCGAGAAAAGCGCAGCACGCGCTTTGATATACCGCTTGGACATCCAGCAGGCAACCGGAAAGATGGCCAGCAAGGTCGTGCGTGAACGCGCTGATGAGCTGCGCGTTTCTCCTGCTGTGCACAAGAGCATGCAGGGCAACAAGCGTGCGAACACGAAACCCGAACTGCTCATGCGTCAGCACTTACAAGAGGCGGGGCTTACCGGATACCGCCTGCAGTGGAAAGTACCGGGCAGGCCCGATATCGCATGGCCCGGCAAGAAAGTGGCGCTGTTCATCAACGGCTGCTTCTGGCATCGCTGCCCGCATTGTAAGCCCGCGGCGCCTAAGAAGAATATCGAATACTGGACCATCAAGTTCGAGAAGAATCAGCAACGCGACGAAGAAAGCGTAGCGCAGCTCACGCAGATGGGTTGGAAAGTTCACGTGGTGTGGGAGTGCCAGCTCAAAAAGAAGAAAATCGACGAAACCATGGCAGAACTTCTTCCCCAACTTGCCGCTGAACTGGACAAACCCTTTCCACCCATCTAGTCGATTGTTGACAAATTACCCCACCTTTTGTCAACAATTTGTTCGGGATGCTTCCCTCCCCGCCCAAGATGCCGCCCAACAGCATGGGTAGCATGATAAAAACGACCCACTTTTCGGTGGATTTTTCTCATTACGACTACGAAAAACCAACGTTTCCCCAGGTCGCAAAAAAGTAAACCACAGTAAACCCACAGAAAAGTGGGTCATTTTTATCATCGCGTTCAAGTAAATCCTGCCACTTTGAAAGAGTTGAAAGAATTACATATCCAAGCGAAGTCGCAAGACAAGCCCCAATCGCATCACAACAAGCCATCGTTTTGCAAAAACTATTCTGCACCTGAAGACTTCAACAGCACAATACGGTCGAGAAGCTGATGCCCCTGCGCAACGATATCTTCCAGCGATGCTTCTTCTTGTTTTTCCTGCTCAGAGAAAAGACCCGTGAACGTGTCTTCGCAGCCCAACACCAGGGAGAGTTTTATGAGCGAGTCCAGGGAAATCAGAGAGTCTTGCTCGAAACGTTTGAGCGAACCCAAGCTCACGCCCGATCGATGCGCCAGCGCGCTTTGGGAAAGATGCAGCTCTTTGCGCCGTTTGCGCATACGCTGCGAAATGTCGCGCGCAATGGCATCGGGCGTTTCGCGCGACGCGGCAGCCGCGCCATTCGAGGCACCTACGGCGCTCAGTACAGCAGAGGGCACCTGGATTTCCCCGAGTGCCCTCTGCGTGTTTTCAACGTTAGCTAACATATTAACCTTGTGGCGTGTTTATACTGCATTTGCTGTTTTATTTAAATATGTTATAGCTAATATATTAGCTAATGTATGGTATATATTACTCTTATTTATTCATAAGTCAAGCATTTATAGCTAATATTTTAGCTACTTTTTTGTTGACAAACTACCCCACCTTTTGTCAACATTGCGCCGCCAGTGCACAGCTTCTTGATCATAGTTGCCAAAGACTATCCACCGCACCAATTGTTGACAAAAGCCGAAGGAAATGAACCCCGGAACCATCACAACCACCTTCGCCTTCTCGATTTATCCTTTGGCAAGCTCGTAAACGAAAGACAACATTTTTCCGACAAGCACCACTATAATGACCCGCATGAACACTGCTCGTCTGTCATATCTTTGCATCGCGCTAGCCGCCACGTGCTGGGGGCTCATCGGTCTGGCAAACCGTAGCCTGATTGCTGCTGGGTTCACGCCCCTTATGCTGGTGGCAATTCGTCCCACCGTGGCCGTTGTGATCTTCTTCATAGCAATGCTGCTCACCGACAGAGCGGCGCTGCGCATTCGGCTGAAAGATCTCTGGTGCTTCGTGGGCACGGGCGTTTTGAGCCTAACGATGTTCAACTTTTGCTACACCACAGCGCAAACGTACATGAGCCTGTCTGCCGCCGTAGTCCTTCTGTACACCGCGCCGTTTTTCGTGGTGCTTATCTCCGCGCCGCTGTTCAAAGAGCACATCACACCGCTTAAAGTCGTGGCGTTGTTTTTGGTTCTGGGCGGTGCGGTGTGTTCTTCCGGGCTTATCGAATCGGGTGCATCGTTTTCCCTGATAGGAGTCTTACTGGGTATCATGTCGGGCTTTGGTTACGCCCTTTACAGCATCTTTGGGCGCTTTGCCCTGCAGAAGGGGTACAGCTCGAATACTGTATCGTTTTACACGTTTTTATTCTCGGCTGCAGCATCGCTTGCACTCAACGCAACTGCGCCGCTGCCCGCCGTACAGGCAACACCTGTCGTGATGGGATGGTGTCTGTTTTTAGGTATCATCTGCTGTCTTGTGCCGTATGCGCTGTACACAAAAGGCCTGGCGAACGTGGAAAACGGACGCGCCTCGGTCATCGCTTCGCTGGAAGTGGTTGTTGCCAGCCTGGTGAGCGTGGCAATTTTTCACGAGCCGGTCAGCGCAACAAGCATCCTGGGCGTGGCGCTTGTTATCGCCGGCATTGCGGTTATGAACGTCAAAGCAACCCAAAAATGACGAACGGCCACTTGAATCTGCACTCACTCTTTATCAACTGTTGCCGCAAGTAGATCGCGCAACTCAGGATGCCCGTCGACAAGGGTTGAGCCGAACTGCGACGTTTTGGATAAGTTGAGCGGGCCACAAACACAAAGAAGCATTATCCAAGCGGAGTCGTAAGGCGAACCTTTGCCGACAGGTATCCCTTCACAGCCCCACCTTCTTTGGAAATCACCAAGCTACAGGGCATCTTGTCGGAAAAAGAGTCCCAATGTGCAAAATATTCCTGTTCGGGGCAGGTGAAAGCAGTCCTAAGTAGTATTCATCTGCTGCCTGCGATTCGCGACCTGGGCTTTTGCGAGTCTGCATCGGTCTTAGCGGGGATGCTCAAGTCGCAAATGCTCCCCAAGGTACCCCGAACAGGAATATTTTGCACATTGGGACGAAAAAAAACGACAACATGCCACCGACAAGCCCAAGTGCAGGCGCTGAATCACGAACACACCGCAATTGGGCATAAAAATCCGAAGCGCACGTAACGCTTCGGACTCAATTGTCGACAAAAATTGGGCTATTTATCAAAAAGGTAAAAAAGACCCCGTCCCTTTTTAACATTTGGTGGCAATGACTCCTTCAATACGTGCAAGGTCGCTTTGCTCAAAGTGGAACGACACCGTTTGCAGTGTGTCGGCTCCTTGCGGGTCCGCCTGCTCTACTCGTACAAAATCCATATCGACAGAAGAGAAACCGCAGGTGAGAAGCGCATACGCATAACAGCACGCTTGAAGTCCGTGCTTCTCATGCAGCTCCTGAGGTGTTTCGCTTGCCTTGCCACCCGTCTTGTAGTCAACAACGTACGCGCGTTTCTGCTCCGGCGCCCCAGTCGTCTGTTCGCCATTTTCCTGCATGCCGCACCCTTCAACGCACAACAAGTCGAACGCACCTTCAAGCACCAGGTCCGTATTCCCAAACGGCACCGCAAAGGAATGCTCAGGAAGACATTGCTGTGCCGCCCGCGCGCGCTTGCAAGCGGCAGACCCCAGCCAACGCTCGAACGCCGCCGTCAAACGCTGCACATCTGCAACTTGATATGTTTTCGCAATGCATTCAAGCTGGTCAGACGCCTTTTCGGGAGACTTGATAAACGAAAGTTGGCACAAACGATGCAGTGCCGAGCCAAAGTCGGTCGCCTTGCCATCATCGGCAGAGAAGTACCGCAGCGCATCCGCAAGGCTGTCCCCCTCTTCTTGGGCAGTATCCCAAAAGCCCTCGAGCTGCGTTAACGACACATGCCCGCCCTCAAGCGACGAATACGAGAACACGCCTGTTGGCTGCGGGTCAAAGCCGCCCGATACCACGTTGAGCGGCGTCTCGTCCGAAAGGTCGAACAAGAAACGCGAAGGAACCAGGCTTGCAACGGCATCCGCATCCGTGCGCGCCCCTGCGCCCGCGCCATCGGGAGCGGCAGCACCAGAAGCCGCACCCGCGCCATCGTCTTCGCCATCCGCATCGGAAGCTGCGCTAGCACCTTCTCCATCAGGCTTTTCGTAATACTGGCAGCAAATCTGAGCTGGCTCGGAGCCGCCGTAATCCACAAAGCTTTCGCCAAGGGGAATCACGCCTTCGTCGCCGAAAAGCGCACGGACGACATCGCCATACGCACCAGGGTACATGGCATCGAAATCGCCACCCTCTTGCGTTGAGACGAAAAGGCCCAGCGCTTCTTTCGCGCGGGTGACTCCCACGTAGAAAAGACGCTGTCCTTCCGACATCTCATCGGCAAGCGAGCAGCGCTGCAGCAGTACTTGCGCTTTCAGGCTATCATCGCTGGTCAAAGCGTCAACGCTGGGTTCTTCATCTTCGTCGACAAGACCCATTTGCAGCGATTTACCGTACGTTGTCGATCCAAACTTCTCGCTTTTCGGGAAAAGCGTGGCATACGTCTTTCCCCGAAAACGAGCAACAAGCAAACTTTCCGAGCGCGGCGTTTTCGCAAAATCAGCCATAGCAACAATGGGAAACTCCAGGCCTTTGGATGCATGGATGGTCATGATGCGAATAGCTTGCTGCTCGTGAACATTCAGCGCGCCGGGCGCTTCCTTCAGACCTGCCGAAATTGAAGCGTCGTACTGCTCGGCGATTTGAACAGGCCCCACACCGCCTTGCTTCTCTATGCTCTCAATCAGACGCAGCGCCTTCATGTAATTGCCAATGCATGCACTGCCCTGCGCTCCCTGGCTTTCAAGGCGCGCGAAACAGCCGCTTTGCCACAAAAGACGCAACAACACGCGCGAGAGCGGTTGGGTCCGCAGCGATCCGCGCGCAGCAAACAGAAAATGAGCGGCTTGCGCAACCATCGGCGAAGGCGCGGCTGCACGGGGGGTAGCAATCGCCTCGGAAGCTCCGGCGTCCACATGTGCGCCGGCAGCACCCGCGTGCGCGTCGCCGGCATCCCCGGCAGCAGCATCCGCGTGCGCAGCAGCGGCACCACCCGCGCCCAGAGCACCCGCAGCGCGAGCACAACGCACCAGCCCCTGGTCAAGTCCGCACGTTACTGTCTTTTGCGCTTTGTCATCCCAAACCGTAGCAAGACCGAGCAACTCATCAGCCGACAGCTGAAACAGCGGCCCCATCAGGACATTCGCCAAAGCCTCGGTGTCCTTGAAATTCACCAAGGCACGACACAGAAGCGCCATGTGCTGCGCTTCATCAGACTGCGCGAACAGCGAGCCGCCCGTAATCACGCAGTCGAACCCCGCCTGGCGCAGCACCTGAGCGTATAAATCCGCATGCGTTGTGGTTCCCAGCAAAAGCACCATTTGCGACAAATCGTGACCCGCCGCGCGCATACGCGCAAAATACTCCGCAATACGTTGAGCTTGCGCGCCAAACGCATCGTCTTTCGAGCCCACTTCGGCGCTTTTTCCCTTGTGACGCATAGTAACGTCCATGAAAATACGCGGGTCGCGCGCGCGATACCCCGCGCCATCGTAAACCGCCTGCAAATCAAGAAAGTCCTGGCCAAACACGGATTGCTGAGCGCAAACCTTCTTCACAAATGCCAGCACATCGCCATGACTACGGAAGTTTCGCGTAAGCTGCAGCGCACATGGATCGCCGCCTTCCGCAAGAATCCGCTCCGAGAACATTTCCCGTTGATACGTGCGATACAGTGCAACGTCGGCGCCACGGAAGCGATAAATGCTTTGCTGCGCATCGCCCACAGTGCATAAGTACCGCTGTCCCGCACCGGAAAGCTTGCTTACAATCGCCAACTGCAGTGCATCGGTGTCTTGGAATTCATCGACCATCACCAGACGGAATTTATCCTCATACAACGCTTTAACCTGGGGATTCTCCAACGCGCGAAGAGCCTGGCGAATCAAATCGCTATTATCCAGCACAGCAAGACGACGTTTTTTCGCGGCAAAAAGCTCATCAACTTTACGCGCAAGCTGAACCAGCTGGTCGAAAATAAGCGCACTCTTGCACAGCAAAATGCGCAGCACCACTTCGTCAAAACGCGCATTCAGCTCTTTGATGAGCGCCTTCTGCTCTTTGCTTCCGCAGCGCCTATCCAAGCGTCGGCACGAACTCAAAACACCGTACGCCTGCGATGAATCGCTTTCCATCAGGTCATTCAGCGCATCGAGCGCTTGCCCACACGTCAGCTTGTTCTGCGCCTGCGTGGCGCTTTCCTTTATCTGCTCCATCAGCGCAAGCGAGTCTTCGTAAATTGCCAGAAGCTGTCGCGCAAGCTGGCCCGGCTCTTCGCGTGACGCGATAAGCTGCAAATCGTCGAAACCATTCGGCAGCTCATACGCCTTCGCCAGAAGCGTGTTCAGAAGGCTGGTGACCGAATCGCTGCCGAAAGCGGCAGGCGAATCCGTCACAGGATACGCGTCAAATAGCTGCCGGTATGCCCGATAATCGCTCGTGCGGCTTTCCTCAAGCACTTCCTCGATTGCCTGGCCAAGAATCTCAGACGAGTCCTCCATAACCGTAAAACCCGGATCGATGCCAATCTCCAGCGCATTCGCGCGCAAAATGCGCGAGCACATGCCATGGATCGTGGAAATCCAAGCACCATCAACCTTACGCGCCTGGTCAAACAGCCCTTGCGCGCGCAGCGTCGAACGAACGCGGCCTTTCAGCTCCGCCGCCGCTTTATTCGTAAACGTAATGGCCAAAATTTGATCGATGTCATCAACGCCACTCACCGGATCCGCCAGCGCATGCGCAATGCGTTCCGTGAGCGTAAACGTCTTGCCTGATCCAGCTCCTGCAGAGACATCCACGGGACCAACAAGGCGCATAACGCATTTTTCCTGTTCAGGCGTGTATCCCATGGTTACATCCCCTTTATCTGATCAGCCTGGTTGGGCTGGTTTACTTGCAATTGCCCCCGACGCAGCTGCTGGCACACACCCGCCACTTCGCACCATTTACATGCGGTATCGCTCGGACACGGCTCAATGCGCCCCGCCCGGATGCCGTCAAGACGCACCGCGATTGCCTCTTCTACCTGGTCCAACGTATCCAAAAACGAGGTTGTCTCGCAATATTTCGCCGCAATGTTCAGCAAATCTTTTTGCGGGTCAAGCTTAAGCGCATCAAACAAACCGGCGCACCCGCTTGTCTTTCCGTATGAAACATACAGCGCGCCAACAGGGTTCACGTCCAGCTTTCGACGCACAACCTGGGCATATATGAGCGCCTGCACTTTTTGGGGAAGGGTCGCAAGCGCAATGCCGTCCGCACACGCAGCCGCACCAGCGCGCGAGTCGCCCGCGGCAGCCGCACCCGCAGCCGCGCCTGCAGCCGAGCCAGCGCCGCCCGCCGCCAAGCCGGCACCTGTAGCCGCACCCGCGCTGGCAGCCGCCGAGCCAGCGCCTGCTGCGTCGGCCGCCGCTTCCTTCGTCTCCTTGGTGAAATGGTTGTACCCTGCGCCCGCCGAGCCCTTGTAATCAAGGATGACCGCGTTGCCCCGATCATCCACATCAATGCGGTCAACGCTTCCCACCAGGGGATACCCCGCATACATCAGCTCTTCATCGCGCCCGAACGAGAATTCCCCCGCCAGCGGATGATATTCTGGCAAAAACGACGCTTCCCACGAAACAAAGCCTTTGAGCGTCTTGCGAAACGCTTGCACCTCAAGCAACTCACGGTTGTTCAGCGGGAAATACGCCATCGACCGACCTCTGTCGTTTCGCTCGCGCTCCGCCTGAAGACGCTGGTCAAACAACGAATCGAACAAAATCAGCGACTCTTCAACGTTTTCAGGCGTCACACGCACCCGCCCCGCCTGCCGCAGCGCCTCGTGAAAATCGCGAAGGAGTCCGTGCGCAAACGTACCCCGTGCCCGCGCATCAAGCGATGCCCGAACTTGCGCCGTGCCCAAGCGGTTGTGCACGAACCACCTGAACGGACATTCAAGGTACACCTCAATAGCGGAAGCCGAAAGATGAGCGGGGCGCGCCATGGTAACATCGTAGGCACTCGGAAGAAAAACACGATCTTCACCTGCGGAAAGCTCGAACGAGACTTGAGGTCCGCCATCAAAAGCGGGCGTTTCTTCGCAGGAAACGCCCGCAACAGCCGCCGCCTCTTCCCCAGAGTCGCTCGTGCCTTTCCCGTCTGCCGCAACGTCAGCCTTGGTCTGAAGCGCAGGAACCTGACCCGTTTCCGTGCAATTCTGCGTCATGCATTCTTCGCCTAAGCTCGCAACAAACGGCTCAAGGTTATGCGACACGCCCCATAATTCGTGAAGCTCCTTGTAATTCTTCGGATCGGAGCGATAACAGTCCACTACCTCGTCAAACAACGCAGAGGGACGCCGATTGTCGGTCTTTTCATCTTTCAGCACGCGATGAATCAGCAGCTGGTTTCTTGCAGCAGCAAGAGCGCACGAGAACGACGCGCGCAGCTGCTCAATTTTACGTGAGGGCTGATAGCAGCCGCATTTTTTCAGCAGCGTGTCAATTGCCTGCTCATCGTTATCCAACGAGTACGCATCGGCAGACAAGTCGGCCAACACGCACGCGTCAAACGAAGCAGGAAGACATTTCCCCAGGTCATTCAAGCTCATAAGCGAAACCGACGCAATCGCTTCTTCGTTCAATTCACTTCTTGCGGCAACAACAACGGCAGCCGCCGCGAATGCTGCAAGCGCAATCTCTTGCGAAAGCTCCATTTCGCTCACGCAGCGCTGTACCTCCAAAGCGTATGCGGCGGCAGCAAGCTGCGTTTCACGAAACACCTCTGACCAGCGCGTTTGCTTGGAAATCCACGCGCACTGATACTCAAGCGCGTCTGCATAGCAACCCCGCGCCATGGCTTCTAGAAATTCCGCATGCTGCTCTTTTTGCCGCGAACATGCAACACTCAAAGCGTAATCGCGGTTCAAACCGCGCCACCCACGCAACGATGCATCGGCCTCGGCGGCGGCAGCCGCACTCATAAACGAAAACGAGCTGAGAGCATAATCGCTGGCCATCGCGGCATTTTCAAAGCTGCTGTCTTGCAAAAACTGCGCCAACGACAACCACGCCACGCCAAACGCCGTGCGCGCAAGCGGAACCGACCCGCGCACACTGCATGCGATATGACGGACACGCAAGCGCGGAGCCATCAGTTCAAATGTTGCAACGGGGTCAAAGCAAGAAACGGCAATGGTTTTGTTGCCGTCATGAGCCAGGCGCTCAAGTTCGCCCGCCAAAAGCGCCGGTGACGCGTACGCGCCCATGGGCAACGCAAAACGCACACGGCCCGTTGGCGCAAGGGGGTTCGTATAATCAGGATGATACAGCGCTGCGCTGAGCTGGGACAATTCGCTGTTGCGCGCAGATTCAGTAGTCTCACATGCACATACACGGAACAAAGTTGCATCCGCTGCACTTTCCAGCAAAAGCTCCTGCGCCGGCGTGGGATTGCAGTCAAGCAGCACGACGGACGTTTGAGCAACCGCCCCCTGCTGCGCAAGATTCGCACACGCAAGCGCCGGCTCAATGCAACCAAGCTCTTCTTGATACGCAAGGCAGCACCGCACGAGCACGACAATCTCTTTTTCCGCCGCGCTCAATACGGGAAGAGCTGCCACGCCTTGGGAAAACACCTGTTCAATCGCGTGTTCAAATGCTTCTTCAGTAAAGAAAGGCGCACACTCGCGCAAAAGGCGCACAATCAAACGCACCATGCCCTCGGCTGGAGTGAACGCCTGACCCTGCGCAGCCGCAGCCGCATCGGTAGCGTCCGCCGCGTCAGCGCCCGCGACATCGGCCGCGCCAGCCGCCGTCCGCGCATCCGCATCCGATTCGCGCCCCTTCACGGCAGCTTCGGCCGCATCGAAACGCTGCTGCAACGCGCGGCGCACCGTCATGGAGCGTTGTAACGTCGACACGAAAGGAGCACCCGTACCATGCAGCTGCCACAGATCCTCGACCCACGATGCCAACGTTGCCACTTGCACGCCAAAGCCGCAATGCGATGCCGCCAGCGCCCGTTTCACAGGCGCAATGCTCGAAAAGTCACGCACTAAGAAAACGCATTTTCCCTGTTCAGAAACAAGTTGCCCCGCAGTTTCGCACGCGTCTTGCAACGCTCCATCATATGACACCCACGCGATTTCCTGCACGGGCAACTCCTTTCCTCTAACGCCATTGCGCCCTTGCGTCGTTCTCTACCGGCCGAAGCGCCCGACAGATGCGAAGCGAAGGCGGCGAAAATCCCGAGCACACCTTTCGATGCTTGCGACCCGGCGCTTGCCCAGCAAGGGCGAAGCGCCTTCTTATTCCTCGTCTTCGAAGTACATGTTCTCCACGTAGTACTCGTTGAAAGCCGGCGTGGTGGACAGCTCAATATAGCGACACTCGGCAGAAACGCTGTTCAGGGCGTCGGCTGCCGCATGCGACAGCACCGCCTGGGTCGCGCCCTCAAGCGAAGAGTTGCCAACGCTGCGCGTCCGCGGCAAAAGTTGCGACGGGAAAAGCCCAATGGCAGCTGCGTTTTCCAGGTTCAAATACTCGCCGAAACCGCCTGCGATCAGCACTTCCTGAATGTCATCGCATTCAATGCCCAAATCTTCAATCATAACCAGCACGCCCGAAAGTACGGCCGACTTCGCCAACTGCAGGCAGCGCACGTCCTTCTGGCTTACCACCACATCGCCATGGATGCGGAAGAACACGCAGTCGTCGTCTTCGTCCAAACAGGCAGCCAAATGCTCGGGCAGTTCGTCCTCATCGGCGAAACGGCCCGTCTCATCCACCACGCCCAAGCGCACCAGGCACGCAATGGCGTCAATCAGGCCCGTGCCGCAAATACCCACCGGCTCCGCGTTGCCAATCGTGGAATAGCTCAGGCCGCCCTCGTCGATGACCACCTTCGAGATAGCGCCCGGATACGCCGGCATGCCACAGCGGATGTTAGCGCCCTCGAACACCGGGCCCGCCGCCGTGGCGCACGAAACCGCGCCCGTCTTGCAGCCCAGCGCCATTTCGCCGTTCGTGCCCAGGTCAATCAGCAGCGTGGGGGCATCTTTCTGCAGAAGATGCACGGCCATAATGCCGCAGGTGATGTCGCCGCCCACGTAACCCGCCAGGCAGGGCGCGAAAATCGGTTTCGGTAGCGCATCGAAGAACGGGTCGGCCAGCGCTTCGGGGCCGCCGAAAAGCGAAAGCGCCTCGTAAGGTGCCGTACCAATAGGGGTCGGATCCACGCCCGTCGCCAAAGATTCCATGGTGGTGTTGCCCGCAATAAGGAAGCGTTTCACCTGTTCAGGAGTTGCCTTTGCGTCTTTGAACACTTGCTTTGCCATAGAAGCAAGCGCGTTGCAGATCAGCGCGCGTTGCGCCTCAAGCATGCCATCCACGCACGCGGAAATACGGCTCACCACATCGGCGCCATAGGCAATTTGCGGGTTCGATTTGCCCGTAGTAGCCAAAATGTCGCCCGTCTTCAGGTCAATCAAACGCATGGCAACCGTAGTCGTTCCAATGTCCACCGCAAGCGCTAGGCCCTCTTCGCAATCACGCTCATCGCGCGGCCAGGCCTCAAACGCGCCCGCAACGCTCACGACCATGTCCTTCGGCGACTCCAGAATTACTTCCATGCCGTCTTCAACAACGTTTTGGCAGGCAAGCTCGTAGCCCACCACGCCCTTACGGCTTGCCAGAACCCGGCACTTCTTGCAACGGCCAATGCCACCGCACGGCGCGTCCAAATGCTCGCCGCCATCGCGAATCGCCGCAAGAACGGTCGTCCCTTCCGGAACCACCACTTCCCGTTTGCCGTCTTCACCCGAAATGTACAACGTCACGTCCATGGCTTACCTCTCTTCGAACCCCGACGCTTCCTCCCTTTCTCGAAGTATACCATTTCGCCTGAGAAACCTACCCTTAACGCAAGAATGGCATTCTTATACATTGGCATCTGCCACGCGGTTTACTATAATGCGCGGATAGATACATGACGGAGGCGCGATCGCCATCAGTACCTTCACCACCGTTCGGGAAAGCGGGAAGGGAAAGGGACGCATCGCCGAAGGACCGCACCGCATTCCCGTGCGCCGGCCCTGGGGTTCAGGGAAACACCCTGTTCACTGTCGCAAAAGCAAGCGGAGAGCTGTCATGGTTTTGGTTCAAGGGACGTTGACGCACCGATCCTTTGGCGAGCCATGATGCGCGCAGGGCACGCAGGCTCTCCATTAAAGAAAGGGAAAACGGTGTTCGTCAATACATTTTGGGCATTAGTGCCCCCCATCGTCGCCATTGTTTTGGCGCTTATCACGAAAGAGACGTTCAGTTCTCTGTTCATTGGCATCCTGGTTGGTGCCCTTCTTCTGACCGGTTTCGACCCCGTTGCCACGGTGACTACCATTGTGAACGGCGAATTTGGAGAAGGCGAAGACGTTGTTACCACAGGTCTGATTCCTTCCGTGGCCGATAACGCCGGCATCTTCATTTTCCTGGTCATGCTAGGCATCATGGTTGCGCTGGTGAACACCACGGGCGCAGCAGCGGCGTTCGGCAAATGGGCTGCTCGCAACGTGAAGAGCCGCGTGGGTGCATCGCTTGCCACGTTCATTTTGGGCGTGCTCATCTTCATCGACGACTACTTCAACTGCCTGACCGTTGGCTCGGTCATGCGCCCTGTGACCGACGAGCAGAAGGTCTCGCGCGCGAAGCTGGCGTACCTGATTGACGCCACCGCCGCCCCTATCTGCATGATCGCGCCGGTTTCATCGTGGGCTGCTGCCGTTTCCGGCGTGGCGCAAAGCCTGCCAAACGTCGATGGCATTGGCCTGTTCATCAGCGCCATTCCGTTTAACTTCTATTCGCTTTTGACCATTGTGTTCGTTATTGTTCTTTCGGTCATGGGCTTTGATTACGGCCCCATGGCGAAGGCGGAGCTGGCCGCGTACCAAGACGGCGACCTGGGCTCTTTGGGCAACGACACGCCCATTGAGAACTCCAAGGCCACGCTGTGGGATATGCTTATTCCCATTGTGTTCCTGATCATCATGTGCGTGTGCGGCCTGCTGTTCGTGGGTGGCTTCTGGGATCCCGAGTCCGACAACTGCGGCAACATCATCACCGCGTTCGGCGATACCGATGCATTCGTCGGTCTGCCGTGGGGCTCGCTTATTGCAGTGATTTTCTCCATCATCTTCCTGATTTGCCGCCGCGTGGTAAGCTTCAAGAACGCCATGGAGTGCATGACCAAGGGCTTTGAGTCCATGGTTCCCGCCATTTTGATTCTGACGTTTGCCGTTACGCTGAAGAGCATGACTGGTGCATTGGGTGCCGATGTCTTTGTTGCCGGCCTGATGGAAGGCGCAGCTGCTGGCCTGTTCGCCATGCTGCCCGCCATTATCTTCCTGGTGGCATGGGGTCTGGCGTTTGCTACGGGCACCAGCTGGGGCACGTTCGGCATTCTGATTCCCATTGTGCTGCCCATCTTTACCGCCGAGCCCACGCTGCTGACCATCGGCATTTCCGCGTGCCTGGCGGGCGCGGTTGCGGGCGACCACTGCTCCCCCATTTCCGACACCACGGTTATGGCAAGCGCCGGCGCAAACTGCAACCACATTGAGCACGTTTCCACGCAGCTGCCTTACGTTATTACCGTTGCGGTTATCTCGTTCGTGTGCTTCATTGTTGCTGGCTTCGTGCAGAACGCTGTTATCTGCCTAGGTGTTGGCATTGTGCTGGTTGTGGCCGCGCTTGCCGTGCTCAAGAAGACGGTGGGCGTTTCCGTGAAGTAGCTTTTAGCTGCTTGGGAAGTTTCCAGGAAGCACTTGGGATGCCTCATTGGGTGGAACGGATGCTTCCACTATACGCTTCCTATTGGGCGGCTCTTCGGAGCCGCCTTTTTCGTGTTCGGTGCCATTTTTACTGCCTGGCATGGTCGAGCGCACCACCACGGGAATGCGCAGCGGAGCCACGAACTTCCCCCATAAGCTCAAGCCGCACAAAAAATCGTTCACAGTTCTTCGTTTTCGGGACTTTATCCCGATTAACCTCTCTTTTTTAATAACTGTGAACGATTTTGAAAAAAACAAACGCACGGGACGAAACGAAAAAGCCCGAAAACGCAAAAGAGCCACCCCGAAGGGTGGCTCCCAGAAAAACTCTTGAAGTAAGACTTACTTCAAGGAAACAGCAGCACCAGCCTCTTCCAGCTTTGCCTTTGCTTCCTCTGCCTTGTCCTTAGGCTGAGCCTCGAGAATAGCCTTAGGAGTACCCTCGACCATTTCCTTAGCTTCCTTCAAGCCCAGACCGGTCAGCTCGCGAACAATCTTGATAACGGGGATCTTGTTGTCGCCGAAGCCTTCGAGAACAACGTCGAACTCGGTCTTCTCTTCAGCAGCAGCAGCAGCGCCGTCGCCAGCAGCAACAGCAACAGCAGCGGTAGCGGTAACGCCGAAGGTCTCGCAGATCAGGTCGCGAAGCTCGGCGAGTTCAATGAGGGTCTTCTCCTTAAGAGCCTCAATAATCTCTTCATTAGTAAGAGCCATTTTGGTTTCCTTTCGAGGGTCGCTCATATTAAGCGACGATGCGTATATTTTCTTTTGCCACTTTTTGGTGGACTTCAGTTTGCCACGCTAAGCGGCATGTTTTATGCAGCTTCCTTTTCGGACATTTCGCCAATGGCGATAGCCAGCTGAGAAGCAACACCGGTAAGAGAGCAAGCGATCTGGCCGAGCAACTGATCCTTGGAAGGAAGAGAAGCAATAACTTCTGCAGCAGCAGCGTCCTGGAATGCGCCGTCCATCAAACCACCCTTAAGGACAACGGCCTCGTTTTCCTTTGCGAAGTCCTTGACGGCCTTAGCGGCAGCAACGGGATCTTCGGAAGTAAAAACAAAAGCGGACGGACCTTCAAGAACGGAGTCCATGTTTGCCATGTCCAAATCAGCCAGAGCGCGATGCATCAAGGTGTTCTTGCACACCTTCATAACAGCACCTGCTTCGCGAACACTGCGACGAAGGGTCTCGGAATCCTTAACGGACAGGCCGTTGAAAGAAATAGCCCAAACAGCAGTAACGCCCTGCAGGTCAGCCTTCAGCTGCTCAAGAGCGGCAACGTTTTGTGCATTTGGCATATCGTACACCTCCTTCTTTGCGCCAACAGGTTCCGCGCAAGAGGGATCGTATAAAAACAACCCCTGCGTGTCATAAGACAGCAGGGGTCGTGAAAATCGCACATATTCGCACGTCATGACCACCTCGGCAGGCCGCAATTGCGATTAAACCTTTCGGTGCCAGCTGTCTTTGGCAGCGGAACGAATTCCTTTGCTACATTTT
>CAKTXN010000019.1 GCA_934630905.1 uncultured Eggerthellaceae bacterium | reverse complement strand
TCGTGCTTTCAAATGGGGCGCTGACTGTTTTTCATGTGCTTGCTGATGGTCTGGCTAAATGATGGGAGTCCAAACAAGGCATCTTGTTGAAAATCGAGGGCTAATGCGCAAAATATGACGGTACGGGGCAGGTTGGGAGGTGTGGACGTCGGTATTTCAGCTCATTTAAGCCGTTTAGTTCGAATGGATTCCGCAAAACCCCAGGTCGCAGAACTGGGCTGATGGAGAGTGCTGATTTACTAGCTGCTACACCTACCCCGTACCGTCATATTTTGCGCATCGAGGCTTATTTTTTGACAAACTGGTTTCTCGGGCAAGAAAGGGTGCGGGATTTGCATTGGAATCATTGCGTTGTTGCGCTGCCGAGTGGATCCATCGACTTGCTCGGAATAATTCAAAAGGAAACACCCCCGTCTCTCGGGTGAGAAACAGGGGTGTTGCGGTTTTTGCAGATTGAAAGCCGCGCGACTCGTAATCGGCTTCATGAAAAGCGCAGCTCAGAAGCTTATGCGGCGTTCTTCTCGGCCAGCTTTGCTTCGCGCTTTTCCTCGCTGTGGGAAACGATAAGTGCGCAGGAAGCGTCGCCCGTGATGTTGACCACGGTGCGGCCCATGTCGAAGATGCGGTCAACGCCAGCAACCAGGGCAATGCCTTCGACCGGCAAGCCAACCGAAGCAAGCACCATGGTGAGCATAACCATGCCAGCACCTGGAACGCCCGCAGTGCCAATAGAGGCAAGCGTTGCGGTCAAAACGATGGTGGCCATCTGGCCCAAAGAAAGGTCAATTCCAAAACACGATGCAATGAAGATCGCGCAAACGCCCTGATAGATTGCGGTGCCATCCATGTTGATGGTGGCGCCCAGCGGCAAAACGAAGGAGGTCACTTCGTCTTTTGCGCCCATCTTCTTGCAGCCTTCCATATTGATGGGCAGGGTGCCTACGCTCGAGGCGCTGGAGAACGCGAAGATCATGGCGGGCATCTGGCCCTTGAAGAACTTCAGGGGGCTCATGCCACCCATGGTGCGCACGGTGGTGGAGTACACCAGGAACATATGAACCAGGTAGCATACGTATGCGCACAGAAGAACCATGGCAAGAGAGCCCAGAACCTTGGAGCCGTTGTTAGCGATAACGGGAACAAGCAGACAGAACACGCCAATAGGAGAAAGCTTCAGAATCATGTCCATGCACTTCATGGAAACGACATTCATGGATTCCACCAGCTCACGCACAGGATCGGCAGCTTTACCGGCAAGCAGAATAGCAAAGCCGAACAGCAGCGACAGCACGATGATCTGCAGCATGGCGCTTTGATACATGGGCGCAATGATGTTGGACGGGAAGATGTTCACCACGGTGTCCATAAGGGAAACGGGGTCTTTTGCATCGTAGGCAAGGTCGCTGGTTTCCAGAACGGGGAAAAGTCCCTTGAACAGAAGGCCGCCCAGAATACCAATAATAATGGCGCAAGCCGTGGTGCACAGGTAGTAGACGACGGTTTTCAGGCCAATCGAACCAATCTTGCGAATGTCGCTCATGGAAATAATGCCGCTGATCATAGAGAAGATGACTACGGGCACAACAATGAACTTCAGCAAGTTCAGGAAGATGGTACCGAAGGGCTTGATGTACGAATCGGTGAAGGCGGCGTACTGCTGCAAAAGCAGGCCGAAAATAATGGCAAGCACCAGGGCAATGCCAATTTGCGCCGCCAAAGAGAGTTTCTTCTTTGGCGTCTTGGTGGCTTCTTCTTGTGACATGGACGTCCTTTCTAAAAAGTTAATTCAGCAACGCAATATTATATCGAATCTTCACAATTGAGGTACGCAATGTTGCAGGTTGTTGACGTAGTCGGCGGTGTTGACACGGTAACGGCGCTGGATGAGCCGTTTGGGCTGGGGTTTGGTGCTGTGCGTGTGGGGGTGCGTTAGGGGCCCGCGAAGGCATCGGTAGGAAGCGCGCTGCGAAGGCGGGAGGCGGGCGCCGCCTGTGGATTTGTTGCGGTGGTGCGGGTTGCGGCGCTGCGCGCGGGTGCGCTGCGTAACGCGGTGCTGTACGCGGCCGCGTCGAAAGCCCGTGATTACCGCTTTGTAGGATTTTGATAGCGTTTTCGCACGATTTGATAGCTTTTTGTAGACGGTTTGATAGCGCGCAGGGCCGTTTTGATGGCTTTTTGATAGCGCAACCGTTCATGATGCTCCCTGTAGCAAGGGAGGAGTCATATGCGTATCGATAAAAAAATGGCAGTTGGTATAGCGTGCGCCGTTGCTTGCGCGCTCTGTGTTTTCGGGTACACCCAAAGCGTGCGGGGAGAAGCGGATCGCGTTCGAACGGGGGCGTTGGCGAAATACGGCGGCGACCAGGTGGAAGTCTGCGTTGCAACGCGCGATATACCTGCGGGTGAAACGTTGAGTGCGTCGTCGGTTGAAATGCGTTCGTGGCTGGTAAGCATGCTGCCCGATCAAGCGGTGACAAACGCAAAGCAAGTGCTGGGAAAGCAAGCGACTTCTCCCATTATGGCGGGAGAGGTGGTGTCAAGCAAACGCTTTGGCACGCTTTCTTCTTCGTTCGAGGTTCCATCGGGCATGGTTGCGGTGAGCGTTTCCGCAAAAGAGGTTCAAGCGGTTGGCGGTGCATTGAAGCCGGGATTTTCTGTAGACATTTATTCGGCGGGTGCCAGCGGGGTGACCCTTATTGCTCAGGGCGTGAACGTGCTTGCTACCAGCGCTTTTGATGGAAGCGGTACAGGTTCGGGCGCGGCGTTGTCGTGGGTTGCGCTTGCGGTGAAGCCGTCGGCTGTGGCGGAGATTATCGCTGCCGAAGAACGCACGGAGCTTTATTTCGTGCTGCCAGGGCAGGATGCTTCGGGTGCGGTTGCGGCTTCTGGCGCTGTGGACTCGGGCTCCGCGGGTGCCGCGTTGGGCGGTTCCGGTCGGGACCCTGAGCCTGCGAGCGGGGAGGCTGCGAGGGATAGTGCAGCGGGCAAGAAGAAGGTGGCAAGCGATGGTCACGAATAAGTGGATTGCGGGTGCGGGGACCACATCGCTGTCGTTGGATATGCTTACCGGCGGTGTGCGCGCGGAAGCGTGCGGCAAACCGCAGACGAAGACGCAAGAGGTTTCATCCGTCCAGGTGAAGTGGCAAGAAGAACCGCTGGTTGGGCATCGGGTGGGATCGAAGGCGGAATCGCATCCGAGATTGCAAGTTGAATCATGTTCCGAAATGCTATTGGAATCGCAGGCGGCGATTTGCAATGGAATGCAGGATGAGTCGCGGAAGCAGGCGCAGGGAGGTGCGTCGGCGTTCGAAAAGACGCTCGTGTGCGCTGATGCGTTAACGCTGGAAAAGCCGCTTGCGCTGGGGATATCCGAGTCAAAGCATCTTGATTTGCCGTTTGTGTGCAGGGAAAGCGCGGGTGTTCTTGCGCGCAAGGCATTTGAAGATCCACTTGTCACGGGCGCGTTCATTTACTCGGTTGATGACATGTCCGTTCTGAATCTAGTGTCGATGCTCAAACGGGATTATCCGTTTAAGCAGGTGTTTCTTGTGTCCGATAGCAGCGATTCGTGGTTTTTGCGCCGTGCAGCGCTGACCCTTGTCGATGGCGTTGTTCCTTGCGAGCGGTTTTATCCTGAGTTGCTTGCCAGGCATATCAAGGCGCCTGCGGCAGGCAATCCTGTTCCCGTAACGGGCGATCCTACTCCCGTAGTGAACGATCCCGCTCCCGCAGCGATTGGAACTTCCGCGTCCGCCAATGCTTCTGCAGCGTTGGGCGGGGTGCCTGGGGGGTCTTACGAGGATGATGCGCCCGACGCTCTGTATTCGGGCGACCAGGCATGTTGCGAAAACGGCGGACCATCTTGCGATGCGCCCGGGTACGAGCCGGCTTCATATGCGGACACGGTTCCCCTGGAAGCGTATGCGGCGGATATCAGCATGCTTTCTCCAGCTGATGGTTTTCCCGCTAGAGACAAGAACTCCAAGGCAAGCGAAGAAAAGGGGCTTCGCGATGACGTTTATGCAGGTGATCTCAATATCGGCATTATTGACGCCCCAGAATTCGAATGCGACGAAATTGAAGAAGCTGTTGCGAGCGGATCGTATGGAAGTCTATCGCCTTTGCAGACAGAGCAGGCCGCTTCTGCGCAAAAGGTGGCGCCTGCTGGGAGCGTACCAGATGTATCGCGCGCGTTCTACCTTCCTGTCATTGGGGCGAGCGGTGGCGTGGGAAAGAGCACGATTGCTTTTCTGAGTGCCGTTTGTGCGGCGCGGCTGGGCTGTAAAACGCTTCTGGTTGACCTTGACTTGCAATTCGGCGATATGACTCTGTATTCACAGGTTGAACAGGTAGTATCGCTTAATCAGCTTGCGGCGGATCCTTGTCTGGCGGAGCAACTTGAGCCGGTGCCTGAAGGGTTTTGCCTGGTAGGGTCGTGCACGTTGCCGGAGCAGTCGGACGAGGCGCTGAATGCGCTTGAGCAGGTGATTGAATATGCAAGTGGCCATTTTGATGTGATTGTTTCGAATGGGCCGGCGTTTTGGGATGACAAGCACATGGCGCTTCTTGAGCGTGCGGGAAAGATTCTGTTCGTTTTGGATCAGCGCATCTCTTCTGCGCGCGCGGCTCAGAAAGCGTTTGACGTTTGCATGCGCTGCGGCTTGGCTGCCTCGCCTTTTCTGTTCCTGCTCAACAAGTGCGGGCGGCAATCTCAGTTGACTTATATGGATGTAACGTGTGCAACGCAGGGCGCTCCCTGTAAAGAATTGCCTGATGGGGGACGTGCTGTAGGGGAATATCTTGAAGCGCGTCAGGCACTGTGCCTTTTTGACGAGGGAAACGACCTTGCTCTTGAGCTGTCTGACTTAATGACCGAAATCCTGCCAGGATGCAACGTTATGAAAGGCGTTAAGCAAGGGCGGCGTTTCTCGCGATTGCTGTTCGGCAAAAAACACCGAAAGGGGGATGAATAATGTCGCTGAAAGATCGCGTTGACAGGGTTCAGGGAACTTGCGCGCTGCACCAGGAGCGAACCGATGAAGAACTGTTTTCGGAGTTGCGACGGCATATGAACGAGCGCCTTTCCAATGGTTTGCTGTCGGTGGCGAAAACCGCGCCCCTTCGTGTGGAAAACGAGATTCGCAGTCTTTGTCAAACGGTGTTTTCCCAGGCAGATTGGGCGAATGTGTCTCAGCAGCGTAAAGAGCGGCTGATGGCTCAGCTGATTGATTCGTTGTTTGGCTTCGGTCCGCTCAACGAGCTGCTGGTGGATTCGTCCGTAACGGAGATTATGGTGAACGGTCCCGAGAAAGTGTATGTGGAGCGGTCGGGCCGGCTGGAGAAAACCGCTGTTCGGTTCGTGGATAACGAGCAGATCCTTGCGTTGATTGACCGTATTGTAGGGCCACTGGGGCGGCGGATTGATGAATCGTCGCCCATGGTAAACGCACGCTTGCCCCAGGGTTTTCGCGTCAACGCTGTGGTGGAGCCGATTGCGGTGGATGGCCCTTTGCTCACCATTCGAAAATTCCCCGAAGAGATTTTACGTCTGCAAGAAATGGTCGAACTCAATTCCGTCGAACCGGAGCTTGTTCCGTTTCTAACCTGGGCGGTTGTTGCGCGTAAGAACATTGCGGTCTCGGGAGGAACCGGTAGCGGCAAAACGACGTTTCTCAACGCCCTTTCGTGCTTTATCCCCGAGGGAGAGCGCGTTATCACCATTGAGGATTCTGCTGAGTTGCGCTTCGACCCCGATGCCCACGTGGTGCGCATGGAGGCACGATCTGCGAATGCGGAAGGGAAAGGCCAGGTGAGCATTGGCGATTTGGTGGCGAATGCGCTGCGTATGCGTCCCGACCGCATTGTTGTGGGCGAGTGCCGCGGTGCGGAAGCGCTTGACATGCTGCAGGCCATGAACACGGGTCATAGCGGCTCGCTTACCACGCTGCATGCAAATTCAACGAAGGAAGCCATAGGACGTTTAGTCACCATGGTCCGTTATTCATCGGATGTGCCCGTTGAAGTGGTGGAATCGTATATTGCGGCAGCAATGGACGTGGTGGTGCAAACGGTGCGCAACATTGATGGCACGCGGTATGTGAGCGAGATTTCCGGCTTTTATTTCGATGAGGTTCAGCGGCGTTGCAGGGTGCGCACGTTTTACGAGCGACCGCTTCCGGCGAACAAGGGGCGCTGGATTGATGTTCCCGACTGGGTGGACGATCTTGCGCTACAAGGTCATGCGGAAGAAAGGGAGGTCAGCGAATGGAAGCAGCGAATTTCTTCTTAGCGGCGGCGCTTGCCAGCGCCGCCGGCGCAGGCTACTTCTGTTTAAGGACGCCAATGGCTCATGCGTATGGTTCCCTGTTGGCTGCTTTTGCCTTGCCTGCTGACGTGCGACGAAAGGTGATGTGTCAGAAGATTTTTGTGCAGGGGGTGCGGGTTCTTTACCCTGTTGCCGCAAAACTTTTGCTCATTAAGCCTGTTCATGCGCTTGTTTCCGATTGCATGGAGTCTATTCGAGAGAAGGGGAGCAAAGAAGTTCGCGCTCAGGCGCTTGTGAGCTCCGTGCTGGCGTCCCTTGTGCTGTTTTCGCTGGTGGTGGGACTGGTTTTGGGGTCTGCTCTTTCGGGTGTTGCTGTTGTTGTGGCGCTGGTTGCGTTAGCGGCGTTTAGATTTCGTAGCCAGGCGGATAAGCGTCTCGAGCGATTGCGTCTGTGCGTTCCCGATAGCATTCAAGGAATGAAAGCGTGCTTCCAAGCAGGGTTTTCTCTTGAGCAGACATTGGAATATTTGGCGGGCCACACTTGTGCGGAAATGGAGCACGTGTATGGGCGCGCTCTTCAAACGCTGCGTTTAGGTGGCACGGCAGCCGATGCGCTGGATGTTCTGAAAAGGGAAGTCAACGCCCCCGAGTTCGCATTCGTGATTGCGGCGCTTGATATTCAGCATCGAACCGGTGGCAGCTTGTCATCTGTTTTCAACAGCGCCGAAGAAGCAGCGCGCGGACAGTTTGAACTGGAGCGATCATTGCGCACGCAAACGGCCCAGGCGCGTCTTTCCGCACGCGTGGTTAGTGTTATGCCTTTGGTCATCATCGGTGTGTTTTCCCTAATAACCGAAGGGTTTCTTGAGCCGTTTTTCTCAAGTTTGGCAGGATTTCTTCTGTTCTTGTTCGCTGTTGCCATGCAGGGGTTGGGTGTTTTCATGGTGAGAAAGACGTTGCGGGTAAAGGAGGTGACCCTATGATTTTATGGCAAGTATCGGCGTGTTGTTGTGCGTTGCTTTCGGGTGCGCTGTTCTCGGGGATTATCCAAGATGCGCTTGCGCGAAAACGAAGGCGTGCGTATTCGCGAGCCAGCGTGAAGTTCGTCTCCAAGAAAACGGCAGGTGATTTCACCGATACCGTTTTGGACTTATGGGGACGATCGTCTTTGGAGCAGAAAGCGCGAAACGATCCCATATTGCTTTTTTGCAGAAGCTTGTTTGCCCGTCGCTGCGAGCGATGGATGCAGAAGCAAGGCTGCTTTCTGGGACGACCAGGCCTTACGTCTCAAGGGCTGAGCACGGTGCGCTTTGTTTTCTCTGTGGTGGGGCTTTGCATTGGCTTGGTGGTTGGATATGCCTTGGGCTTGCCTGCCGTTGGATTTCTGGTGCTTTGTCTGCTGGGGGCAATCCTTGCATCGCAGTTGCCGTTTCGAGTGGCATCTTCCCACGTTCAACGGCGAAAAGACGCCATGGAGCGCGAGCTTCCCCAGATGCTTGCCATGGTGTCGCTGGGATTGCAAAGCGGTTTGTCGTTTGACCGAAGTTTTGTGCTTTACGCGGCAAGGTTCACCACTGATTTCGCTCAGGAGTGCCTTAATGCCCAACGACGTTGGGAGATGTCGCTTTCAACACGCGAGGAAGCACTGCGTGAGCTGGGAAGATCATATGATTCGCCTTTATTCGAGCAAGCGGTTGAGTCCATGATCCGCTCGCTTCGTTTAGGAACAGCGCTCGCCGAGAATTTGGAGGCGCTATCGGCTGAGGCTCGCAATCAGTATCGCGCCGATTGCCAGCAAGCCATTGCAAAAGCGCCGGTCAAGATGATGGTGCCTACGGGAGTTCTTATTTTGCCGGCGATGCTGATTTTAGTTATGGGGCCCATTTTGTTGGAAATGATGGGCGTATAGAAAGGGGTAACAATGAATAAATTTGATTGCATGTGTCTGAAGGCGTGGGGTTTTGCGCGCGGAAAAATGGCGGAAGTCAAAGGTCAGGGCACCACGGAGTACGCGATTCTCGTAGGTGTGCTTGCGGTTATTGCGATTGCGGCAATTTCCCTGTTCAAACCAAAAATCGAAGAACTTTGGAACGCCATTGCCACGGGAGTGAACGGTCTGTAGAAATGTTTTTCGTACGGAAAGCGAGCGAGCACGTGGGACAAAGCACGGTGGAGTATGTTGTGGTGCTTGCTGCGCTCTTGGCGGTTGTGGTTGGTTTAGGCGCGCTTGTGCATCTTTTTTCGGATGGTGCGGTTGCGAATCATGCTGTTTTTAGCGCATCGCATCATGTGAGCGGCGATTTTTTGGGCGCGGCTTTGGATGTTTTCACGTTTTGAGAGGAGGAACGGCGTATGGACACGGGACAAGGATGGCATGCGAAGGCGGCGTGCGGCAGGTGCGCTCAATGCGGCGTGTTTGGGAAATTTAAAGATTGCGCAGGTCAATCAACCGTTGAAGCGGCATTCATCTTGCCTGTGATGCTTATCGCCGTTCTACTTCTGATCCAGCCGGGCATTATTTTGTACGATCGCATGGTCATGCGAGGTGCTGCTGCAGAAGGGTGCCGTGTTCTGGCAACGTTGAGCGCCGATCAAGCGGAGCTTTGCGAGAACTACGTGGTGCGTCGGCTGGGCGCTATTCCCCAACAGAGTCTTTTCCACGAACACGGAAGTGCCTGCTCGTGGGATGTTTCCTTGGAGGGAAGCGAGACTTCGGGGCAAACCGCAGTGGAAATCACGAACAAAATCAAGCTGCTTCCGCTGATTGATGCAGGCGCTGCGCTTCTCAACCTTGTTGATGACCAGGGGTTTCTGACAATCTCCGTGCGCGAAGAATATACCGTTCAGCCAACGTGGGCAAGTGAAAGCGCGCTTTCGGAAGGCACTGCGGCATGGATTGGGGCATGGGCTCATGAATAGGGACTTATTCAGGGATGACCAGGGATTTACCACGTTGGGCATGACGGTTTCCCTTCTGCTGTGCTTGTCTTTGATCCTTTCTTCCGTTCAAGTGTATCGCATTAACTCGGCTTCAGCTGCGATACAGGACACGGCAGATGCCGCAGCGCTTGCTGCTCAGACCGAGGTGGCGGAGTTCATGGTTGCGGCTCAGGTGTGCGACGCCATTCTGCTCTCTTTGTCGTTGGCGTCATCGGTGTCGGCGGGCGTGGGTGTTACATGCCTGTGCACGCCGTTTACCGCGCCGCTTTCTTCGGGATTTGTTGAAGCGGGAAAGACGTTTGCCCAGGCTAAGAGCTCGTTTTCGAAAACAGCAAAAACAGGGCTGCAAGCATACCAGCGTGCGTTGCCATTCATTGCCGCCGCACGCGCTGCTGCGGTGGCACGCTCGAATAGCGCACAGGGCGCTTTTGATTATCATGCCGTTGCGGTGTGTCTTCCGTTGCAAGGGGAAGATGTCGACATCGCCGACGATACGGCTGCCACCGAAGCGCTTTTCGACCAGATAGAGGGTGAGAGCGAGCAAATCAAGCAAGCATCCGAAGAAGCGGAAACCGCTGCTCAAGAGGCCCTTGAGGCGAAACGTCGCGGCTTTGAAGCGGATTGCGGCGGCGGTGATGCGGGTGCGTATTGCATGCGTGAGCGCGCCACTTCCTTGGCGGGGATGACTGGTGCGGCGAATCCGTATTATGCCTCGGTTGATACGTGGTCGTTTTCGGTTGCTCTTGAGCGGGTGCGTGCCTATTACCGCGAGAGGCTGGATAACGAATGGTCAGCTTCGCAAAGTGCGTCTGACCAGTCGCAATCTGCGGTGCGTCGCATTTTCTATCGGTACGCATGCCAAGAATTGGATAAGGGATACGTCCATGAAACGGAAAGCAGCTTTGACGCGTATTTCCCTGTGCTTCCCAAGAATATGAAGCAAATGCGGCAGTGCAATTTATACGGGGCGGCGCTTTTTCCGGTGACATCGGGTGGCGATGCGCTTGTCATGCATGGCGGAAAAGAGTGCTCGTGCGCGGCGGGATATACCCGGTTGGGTTCGATTCAAGAGTTTGAGACGAATGCCGATGGATTTGAAGTTTGCCCTGCTTGCGGCTTTGTTCCTGAAAGTTTGGGAAACGTTGCGTCTGCCACGAGTTCAGTCAAAACGGGGTTCGAGTATCACTATCTTCGCGTTGCTCAGGCGGCAAGCGAGTATCAGAAAGCGCGCGAAGAGCTGGATCCGCTCATGAGTCAGACGAAAAGCGCGGCTCAATCGCTTTTCGATGCATGTAAGGAATACGCTAAGAATGCGTTGAACGATCGCATTCAGGTGAGCCCTCCGGGGCAGTGTGGCTCTATTGCTGTTGTATTCGATTCCTCTTCGGTGCAAGCGCCATTGTGGCGGCTCGCAAACGGAGCGAAGCCTTTGGGCGCGCGCGTTGCGGTAGCGGGGGCGGCACTTATGGAGGATGTTTCGGAAGATAGCGGTACGGTTTTATCGGGTGTTTTCGACGGGTTGAGCGATGAAGCGAAAACCGCTTTGGGTCCCGCAAGTGTGGCGCTACGCTGCTGGTCGGGGTTGCTAGAGGCATATGGTTCGGGGCAAGAGGCGCTTTCGTCCACGATAAAAGACCTGCTTGACGGCATACCGTTTGTGAGCGCAAGCGGATTGGGAACGTGGGCGGAAAAGGCGTTTCAAGAGACTATGGAATTGCTTGGGTTGCAGCCGGCTCACCTGAAAGCGCTCAAGCCGGTTGTTGCAAACACGGGCGGTGTTGCCTCTGCGTGCGACGCATCGCTTGCACAATCGTATGTTCAGGTGAAGCAAGGTGCCCTTGAGGGTGCGGCAGCGCTCGATGGGGTGTTGGCGTGGTCGAATCAGGCACTTTCTTTGTGCAACCAGGGCGTTTCGCTTGTGGGGGACTCTATTGAGATCACGAGTTTCTGCCCATTTGGGGAAAGCGGCCCTTGTTTTACGCTGCGGCTTCCCCTTCCCGCGCGAGCTCAAAGCGTGCTTGATGGCGCAATAGGGTCTTTTGCGAGTGGCGTGCAGGGGTTCGCGCAAGGCGTGGAGGGAATGGTCCGATGGCGTTAGGGAAGATGTTGGGGAAGGAAGAGCTCGCGCGGTTGGTTGTTTTCGTGTGTGAGCAGCGCATGCATTCGCGGCGCGGTCGCAGGTGGCACGCGTGTGGACGGCGCAGAAGCCGACGGATAGGCAGGAGCCAGCGGTATGGTCACAGACGAATGTAAGTGTGGTCAGCGCAGCTGCGGGCGAATGAGCGGGCACGGACGGTTGGGTCAGCGCCAGCGCTTCTCAAGGGATTGGCGCGGGCAGGCAACGGTGGAGATGGCCGTGGTGTTTCCTGTCGTGCTTATTTTGGTGATCATTTCGTTCAATGCCATGAACTACCTGGGGATTTGCGCTTCTTTCGATCGCGTGTTTCCGCAACAAGTGCGTGTTTTCGCTGCGGCGCCCCGTTTCGGCTCGAATCAAGGGGACGCTGCCGCCAGCGTTCAGCAAGCGCTCGCGGATAAGTACGCTCAGGAGTGCTCGAACGTGAGTGTGGTTGTATCGGAAGATGGCTGGGGGAATAGCGTGTTTCAAGCATCGTTTGAGTACGAGCCAACGTTTTTCGGGCTGCAGTATCGCTCGATCCTGTTTGGTGCGCAGCTTCCGGCGTTCAGCCATCAGACGTCATTCGCCTTGAACTGCTATCGACCGGGGGTGATTGCATGAGCGCGTTGTCTTGCTGGGCCGAACGTCTCAAAGCAGCGGTTCTTGTGGTGATTTTGGTTGTTGCTGCGCCGTGGTGTGTGACGGGGCTTTTGCATGCTGAAAAAGTGGTTTATGCGGTGCGGCAACCTCCTGATTTGGGAAGCAGTGTTGCAAGCAACGCTCTGAACAGGGAGTTTGTTGATTTGAGCGGTTGTTCTGCAGTTCGAATCGACGAAAGTGCCGGTGTGTGCGGGTTTGAGAGTCAAGCTTCTCCCGAGCAGACGCTTTCGAATATCGCGTTGGAGCTAGAGGAAAAAGCCTGGACCTGCGTTCCTTCGGGTGATGGAGTGAGCGCAAGTTTCTACAAAACGGAAGGAGAGTATCGATGGGCATATGTTTCATGCGGTCGTGTTCAGGGAGTAACGGTTGTGATCTGCAATTTAGCGTGATTGTTCTTCCGCGCTGAGGTGCGGTTGAGTGGGCTGGAGCGAACCGTTGAAAACGGACGTCGTGAAAAAATGAACACGAGAGAAAAAGAAGAAGGGACTGTTTTTACCATGAGGCAGATATCTACAAAGCTGTGCCCATCGTGCGGCGCTCTGTGTTTTTCCGATGCGACCAGGTGCTATGAGTGTCTTTACGAGTTCGGCGCGGAAGAGGCCTCCTTAAAAGGAAAGGATAAAAGTGGAAGCGAACTGGTAGCGGTGGGCGTTGTGGTGGTGGAAAAAGAAAGCGCACCCGAAGGTGCGCTTGAAGTAACCATGCGGTTCGATAACGCTTACGCAAGTCGGCTGGCCAGCAGCTTTTCGCCTTGCTCCTGAAGAATCTTTTCGACCTCCATGTAGGTATCAAGGATAAGATTTCCTTCCTCGGTGAGTGTGCTTCCGTGCGCGCCATCGCGATTAAGCAGGGTGGTGCCCAATGCGGACTCGGTGTCTTTCATAATGCGCCATGCTTTGCTGTAGGCCATGCCCATATGCTTTGCGGCGGCGTTAAGGGATCCCGTTTCGCGCACACCCAGGCAAAGGTCGGCTACACCGCGTCCGAATGCCGAGTTGCTTTCGGATTCCGGATTCGTGATTGACAATCGAATAAAGGGATGTAGTTGGGTAAGCGACGACATGAAACCTCCTTTGTTTTCTCTAACGCTGAATGATTATAGCCCTAATGTAAACAGGTTGAACAATTATTCATTTAAATTGTGCGAACAAAGTTAAGCACTGACTCTTCCAAGCTGTCTATTGCGGGTTCAATCGTTTTGGTGAAGCGAATGGGAAGATTGTCAAGTTCGGCCAAGCCTTTAGGGATATAGGGGTTGCCAATCTCTTGAGCAATATGCTGGTTGAGTTCGCATCCGGAAAGGGCGGAAATGTTTGCCGGAAGCGGCTCTTTCGCGCCAATACCATGCAATCCGCGGTATACGTTTTCCCCGAACTTTGCCCAATGGGCCGTGCTTGCAATGAGCAACGGGTTTTCGCTGCGCTGTTTATCCGCAACGTGGTAAGCAACGGCGGTGTGGGGGTCAAGCAGGTAATGATGCTGGTCAAACACTTGCTTGATGGTTGCAAGGCACTCGTCATCGCTGGTGCTGCCTGCCTTGAACGTGTCTTGCACGCGCTTGAGTGTTTCGGCGTCTACGGTGAAGCGCCCCGTTTCTTTCAGATCAGCCATCCATTGGGCAATTGTCTGCGTGTCGCGCCCGCTGAGTTCGAAAAGCTGGCGTTCCAGATTGGAAGAAATCAGAATATCCATGGAAGGCGAAGGTGTTAGAACAAACGCACGATCCGAAATATCGTACGTTCCGGTCTCAATGAAGTCGGTAAGCACGCGGTTGGCGTTAGAGGCACAGATAAGCTTTTCGATGGGTGCACCGATTTGCTTTGCGTACCAAGCAGCAAGAATATTGCCAAAGTTGCCGGTTGGTACGCAAACATCAATGGGATCACCTGCGGAAACAGCACCTTGTGCCACAAGCTTCGCGTAGCTGGAAAGGTAGTACACAACTTGGGGAAGCAAACGGCCCCAGTTGATGGAGTTTGCGCTGGAAAGGGCGATTTTTCCTTCGTCCATTAGGGTGTTGGCGAACTTCTCATCGGAAAAAACGGTCTTTACGCCCGACTGGCAGTCGTCGAAGTTGCCTTTAACGGCCCAAACGCACACGTTGTTGCCAAGTTGTGTTGCCATCTGCTTGTACTGGATGTCGCTCACGCCGCCATGAGGGTACATAACGCCAATGGAGACGCCAGGTACATCGCGGAATCCTTCGAGCGCCGCTTTGCCTGTGTCGCCCGAAGTGGCAACAAGGATCATGAAGCGGTGATTCAACTGGCCGCGCTCGGTGAGAAGCTTGGCGCTTGCAGAGAAGAAACGGGGCAGGCATTGCAGCGCCATGTCTTTGAACGCAGCGGTGGGGCCATGCCAAAGTTCCATGATGTGGGTTTTTTCGTCAAGAGAGGTGATGGGGCAAATATCTTCGCTATCGAATTGCGCGCCGTACGTTTCGTCCATGAGCTGGTCAATCATTTCGTGGGGCACGTCAATGCCAAAACGCTTGTACACTTCGGCGGCACGTTGCGCATAAGGCTTTTCCGCCAAGGCGACAATCTCATCAATGGTCATGGTGGGCACGCTTTGGGGAACGAACAGTCCGCCGCCATCGGCGAGTCCTTTTACAACGGCTTCAGTGAAGGGAACCGCGTGGGTGCAGCATCCGCGCGTATCGATGTAGAGGTTTTCGGCCATAGTCTTTCTTCCTTGAGAGGGTGGTTGCAAACGTTTATGCACGTCAAAGATGTAACAAGCACAGTATACCCGTGATTTTTTCATTCGGGCAATACGAGCGGCTTTGATTAACGTTTGCGCAATAAAAAGAAGGGAGCGGCGCGGTTATGGCAAGAGAAGCAGGAGTGGCGTGACGATGGCGCGCGTCGGTGGAGCGAAGGGAGCGTGCGCGGCGGGGCAAGGCGCTCCGCCGCCGGGTGGTTCACGGTGCTCATGTGCCCGCGTTGGAGCTGTTACGGCATTCTCCACCAGCGGGATTTCTTGCCCGACGGGAACAGGGGTGCTGCGGGCAGGGCGTGGTCCTCTTTCGAGTTTTTGCGTATGAAACGGAAAGCGTAAATATAAACGATGATTACGAAAAGGAAGAAAACGGTCATGACCAGGTCGCTGTCAATGGAAAGACAGAAATCGTAGAAGCCATGAATAAGTACCGGCGCGGCAAGCGTAAGGAACCGCGCGCCATCGAAAGCGGCGTGACTGCCTTTGAGCGAGGCGGCTTTCGCGCGCGAGAAGAAGAAGCCCATGAACACGCCGCAGAACGCATGAAGCGGCACGCTCAGCAGGCCGCGGCTTCCTGCCAGCGCAATCGCGTCGCCGATTGTTTCTTCGCCACCTACGTAAAAAATGTTCTCTACCAGGGCAAATCCCAGGGAAACAAAAACGGCGTAAACAATCCCGTCGAAGAAGTGGGTGAAATGACGGCTGCTCCAGGCAATAAGAATAAGGAAGACAAGCTTCCAGCCTTCCTCAATCAGAGCAACGCCCAGGAAATTGTCGGCAACAATAAAGGAAAGCGTGTCTCCGAACGTAGAAAGCAGCACGCTTTCGGCCATGAGTTCGCAAATCATGGTGGGCACCACGGAAATGCAGCCGCCCAGGCAAAGAAGCAAAAGCAGCCCCAAGGGTTCGTGTTCAACGCGATCCTTGCGATAAACGTAAATCATGAGCACCAATGCCGGCAAAACGGCAAGGGCAAGAAGGAGGTCATCCATGGAAGCGCTTTCTCTTGTGGGTTTCGGAATTGGCAAACGCGCTATTTGGCATTCTATCGAAAAAGAGCCGCCTTTACGGAAAGACGGCTCTTTGAGAACTTGTGCGGTGGTGCAGCGTGTGGTGCAGGGGCAAGCCTGAATGTTCGGATGCTTCAGGCGAATGCTCCCACCTTGCTCGAATCTTACTCGATGTCGGCGTGAATGGCCTGCAGCGACTTGACGGAGCTTTCGCCCTTCTCGTTGATGTCGATAATACCCAACGCTGCAGCGCGAGCGGCGGCCATGGTGGTGAAGTAAGGCACATGCATCTTGATGGCGGTTTTGCGGATAAGCGCACCGTCGTCGGTCGATTTAACGTTAGCCGACGGCGTGTTCACCACAATGTCAACCTGCTCATTCAAGATCATGTCAATAAGGTTCGGGCGGCCTTCGCTTGCCTTGAGCGTAAGAGTTGCAGGAATGCCTGCCTCAAGCAGTACGTCGCGCGTGCCATGCGTTGCCACAATCTCGAAACCTGCCTTGTTGAACAGTGTGCCAACTTCAACAAGATCGCGTTTATCCAGGTCAGACACGGAAATCAAAACGCTTCCCTTCTTGGGTAGCGGGGTTTGCGTTGCTTCCTGCGCCTTCCAGAACGCTTCGCCGAACGTGTCGGCCAGGCCTAAAACTTCGCCGGTCGAACGCATTTCGGGGCCAAGAATCGGGTCCACTTCGGGGAACATGTTGAAGGGGAACACCGCTTCTTTCACGCCGTAGTGCTTGTACTTCGCTTCTTTCAGCTGGCTTACCGGCGAAGGGTTACCTGTGAACTCGCTGGTAATAACGTCGGTTGCAACTTGCACCATGTGGATGCCGCAAACTTTGGATACCAGCGGCACGGTGCGGCTGGCGCGCGGGTTTGCTTCCAGCACGTAAACGGTGCCGTTCTCAATGGCGTACTGGATGTTCATCAGGCCACATACGTGCATGGCTTCGGCAATGCGGCGCGTGTATTCCTTGATGGTAGTCAGCTGCTCGTCGGAAATGTTGAGCGACGGCAGAATGCACGCGGAGTCGCCCGAGTGGATGCCCGCAAGCTCGATGTGCTCCATAACGGCCGGCACGAATGCGTGAGTGCCGTCGCAGATAGCGTCGGCTTCGCATTCCAGCGCGTGGTTCAGGAAACGGTCGATAAGAATGGGCCTATCAGGGGTAACGCCAATTGCGGCGGCCATATAGTTGCGCATGTTCGCGTCGTCGTACACAACTTCCATGCCGCGTCCGCCCAAAACGTATGAGGGGCGCACCATAACGGGGTAGCCAATCTTGTGGGCAATTTCCAGCGCCTCGTCAACGGACACCGCAAAGCCGCACTCGGCCATGGGGATTTCCAGGTTGTCCATGATTTCGCGGAAGCGGTCGCGGTCTTCTGCCAGGTCGATGATTTCGGGGCTGGTGCCCAGAATCTTCACACCGGCTTTTTGCAGCTGGCTTGCCAGATTCAGCGGCGTTTGGCCTCCGAACTGGGCAATTACGCCCAGCGGCTTCTCCTTCTCGTAAATGGAGAGCACGTCTTCGGCGGTCAGCGGCTCAAAGTACAGCTTGTCAGATGTGTCGTAGTCGGTGGAAACCGTTTCGGGGTTGCAGTTGACGATGATGGTCTCAAAGCCGAGCTTCTTCAGCGCCACCGCGGCATGCACGCAGCAGTAGTCGAACTCGATGCCCTGGCCAATGCGGTTGGGGCCGCCGCCCAGGATCATGATCTTGCGGTTGTCCGTTGCGGTGGTGTGGTCGGGCGCGTTATACGTGCTGTAATAGTACGAGCTGTCCTCGGTGCCAAAAACGTGCACGGAGTCCCATGCCTCGGTAACGCCCAGGCCCAGACGGTATTCGCGCACGTCATCTTCGTTCTTGCGCAGCAGCTGCGCCAGGTAGCGGTCGCTGAAGCCGTCCATTTTCGCCTGCTTGAACTGCTCGGCGGGCAGCATAGACGCGGGGTTCTTGGCGGCGAATGCCAGGATTGCCTCTTCTTCCTCCACGATTTCCTTCATCTGCTCAATGAAGTAGTGCTTGATCTTGGTTAGTTCGTACAGCTCTTCAACGGTAGCGCCCTTGCGCAGCGCTTCGTACATGATGAATTGACGCTCCGACGTGGGCTGATTCAGCATGGCCAGAAGCTCTTTTTTCGTTTTGGTGTTGAAGTCTTTGGCAAAGCCCAAGCCGTAGCGGCCTGTTTCCAGCGAACGGATGGCCTTCTGGAATGCCTCTTTGTATGTTTTGCCAATGGACATGACTTCGCCCACGGCGCGCATCTGGGTGCCCAGTTTGTCTTCCACGCCCTTGAACTTTTCGAAGGCCCAGCGTGCGAACTTCAGCACAATGTAATCGCCAGAAGCAACGTATTTGTCCAGCGAGCCGTGCTTGCCATCAGGGATTTCGTCCAGCGTAAGGCCCGAAGCCAGCATGGCGGAAACCAGCGCGATGGGAAAGCCCGTGGCCTTCGACGCCAGCGCGGAAGAACGGCTGGTGCGGGGGTTGATTTCGATGATGATGTCGCGGTCGTTTACGGGGTCGTGCGCCCACTGCACGTTGCAGCCGCCGATAACCTGCACAGCATCGACAATGCGGTAGGATTTTTCCTGCAGGCGATCGATGGTTTCCTGTGCGATGGTTTGCATGGGAGCTGCGCAGAACGAGTCACCGGTATGTACGCCCATCGGGTCGATGTTCTCGATGGTGCATACGGTGATCATCTGGCCTTTTGCGTCGCGGACCACTTCGTATTCCAGCTCTTCCCAGCCAAGGATGCTCTCTTCAACCAGAACTTCGGTTACCGGGGAAGCTGCCAAGCCGCGCGCAACAACGGTCTTGAGCTCTTCAACGTTGTACACCAGGCCGCCGCCCGTGCCGCCCATGGTGTAGGCGGGGCGCAAAACGCAGGGGTACCCCAGGCGGCTGGCAATCTCGACCGCTTCTTCCACCGTGTGGGAAACTTCCGAACGCGCCATCTCGATGCCCAGCGAGTTCATGGTGTCTTTGAACGCCTGGCGATCCTCGCCGCGCTCGATGGCGTCAACCTGAACGCCAATAACTTTCACGTTGTATTTGTCCAGCACGCCGGCTTCGTTCAGCGCGGAGCACAGGTTCAGGCCGGACTGGCCGCCCAGGTTGGGCAGCAGCGCGTCGGGACGCTCTTTCTCGATGATTTGCGTCAGACGTTCCACGTTCAGCGGCTCAATGTAGGTGACATCGGCCGTGTCTGGATCGGTCATGATGGTTGCGGGGTTGCTGTTCACCAGCACAATTTGGTAGCCCAGCGCGCGCAGCGCCTTGCATGCCTGAGTGCCGGAATAGTCGAATTCGCACGCCTGGCCAATAATGATGGGGCCAGAACCAATAATCAGAACTTTATGGATGTCGGTGCGCTTACCCATGCGGATTCCTCCTTGGATGTTCTTAGTGCAAGATGCTAAATCTTCCATATTATAAAGATTTGTGCGCGGTGAATTTGTTAAATGATGATGAAACACAAGAAATTATAAAGATTGTTCGGGCGGCGGGCTTTTGCGGGGGTGGAATGCGAGGCGTGCGAAGGGGAAGGGAAGGGGAAGGCGGGCGTGTTGGTTGCGGGGTTGGGGCGCGCGGCGCTTGGGATTGTGCCCAGGGCCATAGGGCGTGCGGGCTTGGCGAAGCACCCGGCGTGGTGGCGCTTGCGGGGCGCGACGCGGGATGAACGAAGACTTTGGCGCTGCAGCGTTGGGAAGGGGGCGAAAGCGGGTACCAAGAAAGCATCGGAAAAAGTTGAAAATTCTGCTTGCAATAGAGAAGGGGTTTCGTTAAAATACTTCCTTGCTACGCGGGCGTGGCGGAATCGGCAGACGCGCTGGCTTCAGGTGCCAGTGGGGGCAACCCCGTGAAGGTTCAAATCCTTTCGCCCGCACCATTTAAATGTTACAGGCTGACGGAAAACCCCATCAGCCTGTTTTGCTTTTCTGGGCTCTGATGTTGAAGAGCTGGGTTCTGGAATCATGCTTCTAAAGCGCAATGTTGGAGCTATAGGAACACAGACACTATGCCCCCAGAACGGGGGCTTATTTAATCAGACGAGTATTGTCTGAGGCTCTAAAGATTGGCGCTCATGCTTTCGAGCTGCTTGACGTATTCTTCGATTCCGCCAAGCAATGCGTTCCTGGTGCTGTCGTCAAGCGTATCTATTTTCCACGCGCCTTCTGATTTTGTCAGATGAAATATTACATCTGAAGAGATAGTTGAATCCCTGTTTTCTTCAATCTTGTCTTTAAGAATAGAGGCAAGCAGATCGGACATCTCGTCTTCGGACGGCTGATTTCCTCCCATGAGTGACTGGCTGAGGGCCAGCTTCATTCCATCAATGAAAAATTGCTGAAGGGCATCCCTGAGTACAGCAGCCATATCGTGGGTGGTTAAAGAAACAGATACGGTGGCCTTGTCCCCGTCGATTTTTTCCTCTCCGATAACATAATCGAAGTCGTACAGCAGTTCGCAGTATTGTGCGATTGCGTCAGCGGCGTTTTCATTCAAGTCTGTTTGAGATTCGCCCTCGTCGTCCGGGGATGTAAGGTTGAAAGGGTTGGTTTCATCGGGATTTAGGTCGCTAGCCTCGTAGTACTTCGATAGGGTGGTTTGATCCCCTGCTTTAACGGCGTCTAGGGCTGATCCTACAACCTCGCTTGGTGAGGGCGATGAACATCCAAGCAAACCGATGGATAGAACCATCATCAACGAGAAAATGGCAAGTGCAGTCTTTTTCATGATGCCTCCTAGCGTTGTTGACTTTGGTTAAGTATAGGAATCTTTTCGGAACGAGGCAAGGTAGAACGGCTATCGGGGCACCTGGGACTGGGTGTTCGATTGGCTGCATCCGTACAGCGCCATTTTTGGATGAACGCCTGCTTGATAACTCGGGTTCCAGTATTTGCCATCCTGATGAATTTCTGTTGAAACGACTTTCAAGGAGCATATCGGGTTGATTGACGAAGTTCCATCTCGAAAACCTTTCTCTTTTGTGCTTGTTGCATCTGAATGGTTTGCTCGAATGGCTTCTTTTCTTGTTGAACCGTGTTTACAATAGGAAAGCGTTCGCTACCGTTTTTTCCTGTGGTGGAGTGAGCCAAACCTTCAAGACGGTTTGTTATCTTGGGGCTCGATTTGCCGAATGATTGGAGATGCAATGGGAATTGATAAGACTCAGTACGTTGTTCTCGATGTTGAAACAAACGGAACATCCTCAAAGAAAGACGACTTGCTCTCCGTCTGCGTCTACAAACCTGATTCTGGTGAGGCATATGAGAGGTATCTGCCCCTTGAGCTCAATGATTATATTAAAACTGGCAATATAAACGGTATCGACAAAGCTTGTTTGCGGAATAAAGAGCCAATCACACAGGAAGAATTCAATTATCTTCTTGAGCATTTTGAGTTGAGGAAAAGGGAGATATTGACTTTCGGCTCTTTTGATGAAAAATTCCTTAGAGCTTATATGAAAAGGCACAATCTTGTTGGTTTTCATCTCCTGCATTTTCGTGACATAAAAAATGACATTATATCTCCTGTGTATAAAAAATTTTCTGTTACGAAAGATGCATTGTGTCGCGCGATGAAGATCGGGCCCGTTGCCGCCGTGCACTCTGGGATGCGAGATTGTTTTCTTGAATGGCGCCTGTTCGAGAAAATGAATGGCAGGAGACTTGTAATCAAAAACAGTGGCGCTATGTACTTTTTAGGGGACGACTACCTAATGCCAGCATCCTGGACTTACACAAAATCCCATTCTTTAAAGGTGGACAATCCGCTGCGTTTTTTAGAATCGAATTCGGTGGAAATGTTCCGCTGCGAAGGGGCTGTTGCCCGTCGCCCCATGTTGGCGAGTGTGTTTGGCGAGCTTTTTGAGCGGCGTGTTGCAATTCAGCTGGGTGCGAAAAAACTGGACTCTGAAGAGGCGCTTTTGCTCAATGACGAGAAGTTGGTTTACGCCGGAAGAATATGTTCGCCCTATGCTTCGGGAATCGACGGCGAACCAAGCTGTTATGTACTCCAGGAAGATGGATCTATCGAGCTGGATCCAGGTTCTTCGGCCGATCCCTTCTCGCTTATGCGGGTGAAACACGATAACGGACTTGCAGCTGATATCATCTCTGGGATTGCTGACATTATTGAATATTTAAGGAAGGATGTGTTCTTTTCTCGACCGATTCTGTATCAGGAGTTAATCGCAGACGATGAACGCATGCTTCTGTCCTTATGTGACCTTTCTAACGAATGCGCTGTGGTTGAGATTAAGACTGGCGAAAAATTCAATATAGAGGATGTGAACTACCAGCTTTTTGCCGAATCGGATGGCAGGCCCACTTACATTCTTTGGTTTGATCGCAAGGACGTTGTTTTGTCCAGGGTGGTTTTTTCCTTTTCCGACGGTTCTGCAAAAAGAACCGACTGCGATCTTGTGAAAAACATCTCTGAATGGAGAAGGGGTCTCGTCGGAAGTCCTAGAGGTGCAATGAAGAGATGTTCGGAAGAAACGGGTATCGATTATCAAAAAATACGTTCTCTTTGGGGGGAGGCTGTTTCCGACGAGAGCGTCTTCGATGCTCGCGATGAAAGCGTTCCGATTGGGGTCCTTAATGAGTTTGCGGAGTCAACTACCTATGCGGAGATGCGGACAGAGCGACAAAAAGAACTTCTTATGAGGGGCTTTGAGATTCGGGAGAAAACTCTTGTTTCCTACATGGGGTACGACGAAGTAGTGAACATCCCTTTGGAGGTGCGTGAGATTTCGCCATTTGCTTTTTCGGGAAACGGTTGGTTGAAAAAAGTAGTAATCCCCGAGGGAATTACGGACGTGCCGGAGGGTGCATTCAAAGACTGTTGGGAATTATCGGCGGTGGTGATTCCTTCTTCGGTTGAAATAATCGGGGAAAGCGCTTTCAACGGATGCTGCTCCCTTGAAACTGTCGAATTGTAAGCGTCAAAACCACCGCGTCTTCACCTGCTAGCTGATCGGTGCAACAATCCTCATCGTTGGCTACGATGAGG
>CAKTXN010000018.1 GCA_934630905.1 uncultured Eggerthellaceae bacterium | reverse complement strand
AGCACCGATAACGTTATTTCCAGCGTGTTGGAAAACCTTGCTAAAGACATGGACATCACGAAAGAGCAGCGTCCTGCGTGGGATGTGTCTGTTTTGACGCGCCTTGGCATGGAAGTTGAGTTCGCCGAAGATGTTTCTTCTTTGGTCTGGACTAATGAAATGCGCCAGATGTATGAGTTTGCGCCCCAGTTCATGGTGATTGCGCGCAAGCCCTGCCGCTAAGGCCCTCCCGCATGAGAAAGATGGTGTTACAGCGACTGGTTCAGCTGATGCCAGTGCTTTTTATGGTAACACTGCTGTCGTTTTTCCTGATGTATCTTTCTCCGGGTGATCCTGTTACCGCTCTGTTGGAGCAAGGGGGTTCGGCGGCGGATCCCGAATTGGTCGCTGCGAAACGCGCCGAGCTGGGACTTGATAAGCCGATTATCGACCAGTATCTTATTTGGCTGGGCAACGTATTCCAGGGCGATTTAGGCACTTCGATTAGCTCAGGACGCCCTGTGGCTACCGAGCTGCTGTCCCGTATGCCAGCTACGCTGTTTTTGGCGGTGGTTTCGGTTATTCTTACGCTGCTTGTCTCTATCCCTTTGGGCTGCCTGTGCGCCTTGAAACGCAACAAGTTCACCGATTACCTGATTCGCGCGCTCTCCTTTATTGGTTCAGCGTTTCCCGGCTTTCTTATGGCGCTGGTGCTGGTGTTCATTTTCTCAATCACGTTGCATTTGCTTCCCAGCATTGGCAGCATGCGCGGGGTGGGGTGGGTGCTACCCGTGCTTACGCTGGTGCTGTGCGAATCGGCGGTCTACATTCGGCAAGTGCGCACTATCGTGCTTCAAGAAATGGAGCAAGAATATGTCGAAGCGGCGCGTGTTCGCGGTTTCTCCGATGCGAAGATTCTGCTTCGGAGCGTTCTGAAGGCGGTTGCGCCCACTATCTTGGTGCTAACGGGCATGACGTTTGCCCAGCTCTTGGGCGGAAGTGCCATTATCGAGAGCATCTTCAACTGGCCCGGTATTGGAAAATACGCTGTTTCGGCGGTGTTCTCGCGCGATTATCCCGTGGTGCAAGGGTATGTGTTCATCATGGCTATTTTCTTTGTGCTGGTGAACCTTTGCGTTGACTTGGTGCAAGTGCGCCTTGACCCGCGTGCGCGCTTGGCTTTGCGTAATGCGCGCGTGTTTTCGCGCAAAGACCAGGAGGCCGCTCATGAGTAAGCGCACGACTCCTGAAAAGCTGCGAACACAGCGGCGTTTACTGGTGACTTTCGTGCTGGCGTCGGCGCTGATTGTGTTTTCCCTGGTGGCGCCTTTGCTTTGCCAACATGACCCCGTTGATGCGAATTTGAGCCTTGCCAATGGAGCCCCCAATGACGAATACCTTATGGGAACCGACTCTTTGGGACGCTGCGTTTTGTGCCGGGTGCTCAGCGGTCTGCAGACCACTATCTTTTCAGCGTTGCTTGTGGTGGTGGCCAGCGCCGTTATTGGCTCTATCGTTGGCTCGCTGTCGGGCTATGTGGGCGGCGCTTTCGATTCCGTTGTTATGCGCATCACCGATGCGTTCATGGCATTTCCTGCGCTGGTGCTGGGCATTGCTATTGCGGGGCTTTTGGGCGGCGGCTTGAACAATGCCATTATTGCGTTGGTGGTTCCTGGTTGGACACGGTTTGCGCGTCTTGCGCGTTCGTCCGTTCTGTCGCTGAAAGAGCGTCCTTTCGTGCTTGCTGCCATCATGAGCGGCCTTTCCAAACCGGTAATTGCGCTGCGGCATGTGTTGCCGAATATTTTGCCGCCTTTAGTGGTTATGGCCTGCCTTGATGTGGGCGGTTCCATGCTGAACTTGGCGGGCTTGTCGTTTCTGGGCCTGGGCGCTTCGCCGCCTTCGCCTGAATTGGGCGCCATGATCAACCAGGCGTCGAACACGATGCAGACAACTCCGTGGGCGGTTTTTGCACCAGGTGCGGTCATTTTGATTGTGGTTGTGATTCTCAATCTGTTTGGTGATGCCGTAAACGACGTTCTTGGCAAGCACCATGTGGAAAAAGTACGCGTGAAAAGCATCTTTGGAAAGAGGAAGGCATATGAAGAAAACGAACGTGAAACTGCGTAGTCGTCTTCTGGGCGCTGGCTTGGCCGTTGCCCTTACGGCTGCGGCGGCTATGGGTCTTGCGGGCTGTTCCGCTTCGGATTCTGGCGCCAGCGGAAGCGCTGCTGCGAAAAGCGACACCATGAATGTGGCATGGACCTCGAACGCGGGCGACTATAACATTGATCCCACGAATAATTATATGGGTTGGCAGGGCTCCTACCTGGGTATTTACGAGCAGCTTTACCGCATTGACGGCAATTTTGAGCCTCAGCCTATGTTGGCGCAATCCGCAGAGATGGTGAACGACACCACGTGGAAGATTACGCTGCGCGACAACGTTACGTTCCAAAACGGCAACAAGATGGATGCAGCTGCGGTAAAGGCAAGTTTGGAGCGCGCTATCTCAATGAACGATCGTGCTAAGAAATCTTTGGACATTGCGAGCATGACAGCCGAGGGCAACATTTTGACGATTGTGACGAACAGTACGAATTACGGCTTCGTAAATGAGCTGTGCGAACCGGTCACGTCTATCATCGATGTGAACTCGGGCGCTGGCGACAACATGCCGGTGGGTACTGGTCCCTACAAAATTGACACCTTCGCTGACAATGGCGATGTGCAGCTTTCCGCATATGAGGGTTACTGGCAAGGCGAGCCCAAAATCAAGAAAGTAAACGCTTTGTACTTGACCGACGATCGCTCCAAAGTTTCCGCGTTGCAAAACAACGAAGTCTGCGCTCTGATGAACGTCGCCGATGATCAGCTGTCCGTGCTCAACGATACCTCCAAGTACACCGTGTATCAGAGCAACCAGGCGCGCGCTCACATGCTCTACTTCAACATGAAGAGTGAGATTATGAGCGACGATGCCGTGCGTCAGGCGGTGAGCATGTGCATTGACCGTGACTCTTACGTGAAGGCTATCTACAATAATGGTGCGCAAGCTGCTCACGCGGTGTTTCCTGATTCTTCGGGCTATGCCGATGGTGTGACGTCTTTGACCTTCGATGTTGAGAAAGCGAAGCAGGTTCTTGCTGATGCGGGTTACGCCGATACCGATGGTGACGGCATTTTGGACAAGGACGGCAAGAAGCTCTCTTTGCGCATTTGCACGTACGAGGCAAACGCTGCGCTGCCCAAGGACTGCGAAGCGCTGTCTTCCCAGCTCAGCAAGATTGGTATTGAGTGCAGCATTGAAGTTGCCGAAAAGATTGGCGCTCGCTTGAACCAAAGCGACTGGGAAATTGGCACCATGGCATACTCCACGCTGCCCACGGGCAATCCTTACACGTACCTGTCCACCGTTTTGGGCACCGATGGCAGTGCGAACTACGGAAAATACAGCAACGCCCAGGTTGATGAGCTGTTGGCCCAGCTGAAGCAGACCAAGGATGAAGCCACCCAAAAGCAGCTTGTGCAGCAGATTCAACAGATTGCCTTGGATGATCATGCATATGTGTACATGGTCCACATGCTGGTCAACGATGTAACGGCAGCAAACGTTGAGAATCTGAAAATGCACGGTCAGTACGACTGGCTGAGCTACCAGATGGATTACAAGGACTAACGAACAAGTATCATGGCAGCTTTGCTTGAAATAAACAACGTGAACGTCTCCTACGATGGTAGCACCGTCTTGCACGGCGCCACCATCCGGGTGGAGGAAGGCTCCGTTGTGGGCATTGCGGGGGAATCGGGGAGCGGTAAAAGCACCTTGATTCACGCTGCCTTGGGTGTTCTTCCCGAAGGGGGCTCCGTCGATAGCGGTTCGTTTTTCTTTGAGGGGCAAGACCTGGGCGCTTTCTCGCCTAAGATGCGACGACGCTTTTTTGGGGAGCGTGCAGCTCTGGTCTCTCAAAGTCCCCAGGCTACTTTTAGCCCCGTGCGCACGATTGGCTCTCAGTATCGCGAGGTCATGCGCCTGCGTAAGGGAGTGAGCCGTAAAGAAATCGATGCTGCATCGGTGGAATTGCTCTCGCGTTTGGGATTCGATAATCCAAGCGAAGTGCTAAGGAGTTACGTTTTCGAACTTTCGGGAGGCATGGCGCAACGAGCCGCAATCGGCATGGCGCTAGTCGCCAATCCTAAGCTTTTGTTTGCTGATGAGCCCACGGCGGCGCTGGACGTAACCGTGCAAGCCCAGGTGGTCAGCGAGCTCATGCGTATCAACCGGGAACTTGGCACGTCTATGGTGGTTATTTCTCACAACATTGCCGTTTTGGCGCACATGTCGGACTACTTATACGTCATGAAGGAAGGGCGAATCGTGGAAGAAGGCGCCACGGATCAGCTGATTGCCCACCCCAGCCACCCGTATACCCAAATGCTTATGGATGCTGTTCCGCGGTTTGGGGGCAAGCAATGATTGCCCTGGAAGTGCAAGAGTTGACGAAGCGTTTCCCCTCTATGGCGCGCCCAGCGCTTGATAAGGTCAGCTTCCAGGTGGAGCAGGGGAAGTGCTTGGGCATTGTGGGCGGCAGCGGCTGCGGAAAAAGCACGCTAGCGCGCATTGTGATGATGCTTGAACAACCTGATAGCGGGCGGGTTCTGCTTTTCGGAGATGAGATTGGCAGCAGGGATTTGAAGTCCGCCCGTGACGTTTATCGCAACATGCAGATGATTTTTCAAAACCCGATTGATTCCTTTGACCCGCGTCGCACCCTTGGCTTCTCTTTGATGGAACCGGGAAGAAGTTTTGGTCTTTTGCGTGCCGAAGCAGAGCGGAAAGCGTGCGCGTTGTTAGTTGCTGTGGGCTTGGATGAAAGCTTTTTCGAGCGCTACCCCTCGCAGGTCAGCGGCGGACAATGCCAACGCACCGCCATTGCACGCGCTTTGATGACCGATCCTTCCGTGCTTATCTGCGATGAAATTACCAGTGCGCTGGATGTGACTACGCAAGCGCGCATTGTGGAGCTGATTTCCCAGCTCAAAAAGAAGGTGACCATCGTTTTCATCACGCATGACCTGGCTTTGGCGTCAAATATCTGCGACAACCTGGTGGTTATGGAAAAAGGCCGCGTTGTAGAATGCGGCGCGGCGCATGACGTTTTGGAAAACCCTCAATCCGATTACACGAAGCTTTTGCTTTCTTCGGTATACACGCTCAACGGGTAATTGTTATGGCTGTTGATTTCACCGAAGGTGCCCTGGGAAAAAGCGTTTTTCGATTTGCTGTCCCTCTTTTGGGTGCGAGCCTTATCCAGCTGCTTTATTCAGCGGTGGATGTTCTCTTCGCCGGCAATGTTTTAGGCGCAGCGGGCATGGCGGCACTCGGTGCTTCGTCTTTGGTTGCTTATTGTGCGGTGAGCTTCTTTTTGGGTGTGTCGGTTGGCTCGAACGTGGTGGCGGCACGCGCGTTCGGGGCGCGCGACGTTCCGGGTATGGAAAAGACAGTGGGTACGTCGCTTGTGCTCGCGGTGATTTGGGGCGTTGTTTGCGCGGCGGTAGGATTCTTTGCCGCCCAGTTCATTGTGGTCGGCATGGGCGTTCCTGCCTCGGTTTTGGACGATGCCGCGCTGTATTTGCAGGTATACTTTTTGTCTCTGCCGTTCATCATTGTCTACAACATGGCATCGGCCTGCTTGCGCGCCTTTGGTGATTCGCAATCTCCTTTGCAAGCTCAAGTTCTGGGCGGCGCGCTCAACGTTGTGCTGGATGCGCTGTTCTTGCTGGTCATTGACGGCGGCGTTGCAGGTATTGCGTGGTCAACGTTTGCGGCGCAAGGATGTGCGTGCGTCTATGCCCTGTGGCGTTTACGCAGGACGGAGCTTCCCTGCGTGCTGCGCTGGCGCTTGCTGCGCCTTGATGCTTCTACAGCAAAGGAAATCATGCGGCTTGGTTTCCCTTCGGGGGTGCAGTCGCTCATGATGACGGTCTCCAACGTGCTTATTCAGTATGTGGTGAACGGCACGGGAGAGGCGGGCATTGCGGCGTTCACGGCATATTTCAGGATTGAGCTGCTTGTTTACGAGCCGTTAGTGGTGCTTGGCCAAACAGTAACGGTGCTTACGGCGCAAAACACGGGCGCGCATTGCCATGGGCGCGTGCATAAAGGCGTTCGAACATGTCTTTTTATGGGCCTGGGCTCCAGCATTGCAACGGCTGCCATCTTACTGCTGGTACGGCAGCCGCTCATGGGGTTGTTCGTGGCCGATGCGGAAGTGGTTTCGCTGGGCAGCGCCATCATGATGACCACGCTGCCGTTCTATTGGCTGTATGCATTTGTCGAGACGTATGCGGGTGCCAGCAGGGGCGTGGGCAATACCCGCGTTCCTATGTGCGTGATCCTTGTGTGCTTCGCATGTATGCGCTTGGCGCTTTTGTACCTAACTCCGTTGGGCGCCCTGGGCGTGGCCGGCATCGCTTGCGTTTACCCTTTGACCTGGGCTTGTGCGGCGCTTTCGCTGGCTATTTACTACTTCAAGGTCATTCATCCCCACATGCATTCGCTGCAGGATAATCCTCATCCGAACAAATCATCGGCCGATTGTGGCGCGAGCGCTGTGGGCTGTCATTCGGTTCCGGACGCACAAGAAAGCGGTGAAGGAGCGCGCGGGTAGGAGTTAAGGCTACGGCGGAGTTTTGCCTCCGATGCCCCTGATAAAAATGGGGTACTTTTCTGTGGGTTTACCATGGCTTACTTTTTTGCGACCTGGGGAAATGCCGAAATTCAATGCACGCGAAGCTAAAAATCCACAGAAAAGTGGGTCGTTTTTATCATTGTCGGAAGATCTGTCGAACTATTCCGACGCAGATTGTTGACGATTACGACCGGCAAGCGCACGGCCGTTCAGTTGTGCAGTTGTGGCGCATTTGTTTGTCGGACTTCTTGCTTTTTCGTATAAGGGGTATACTTTTAGAGTTTATTTTTGAAGCGCTTGCTTTGAAGCATTATTAGCACGACATTGAAGGGAAGTCCTATGAGCGAAATCATTCCTGGAGATTTGCATGTATCGAACGATGTTTTAGCCGATGTCGTGGGAAACGCTGCTATGCAGTGCTACGGCGTGGTTGGCATGACCGCACCGAACGCTGCCGATGGTATTGCAAAGATTTTGCCCGCCTCGCGTTTGCGCCGCGGTGTTGTGGTGACCAAAGAAGAGCAAGGCGTTCGCGTTGATCTTTATATTGTGGTCGAATACGGTATCAACGTTTCCACGGTCACGCGCAACTTGACCGATGCGGTGCGTTTCGCGTTGACCGAGTACACGCGCATTCCTCTTGCAGCAATAGAGGTTCATGTTCAGGGCATCAAAATAAAATAACGGTTCGAGATTATCGCAAAACGAAATTGAGGTTTTCATGTCTGAGCACTATTCACGAAACAACATTGTGAATGCGATTGCGGCTGCCAGCAAGATTTTGTCGGAGCGCAAAGAAGAAGTCAATCGCCTTAATGTTTTCCCTGTTCCCGATGGTGATACGGGTACCAATATGTCGCTTACCATTGAAAGCGTGGTCAACAATCTTGCGGCCATGCCTATTGGTTACACGCAAAACGACATTCGCAAGGCAATCACGCAAGGTGCGCTTATGGGCGCGCGCGGCAACTCGGGCGTTATTACGTCCCAGATTCTGCGCGGTTTCTGCGAAGGCGCGCAAACGTGCGAAGTTTTCGACACCACGATGATTGACGCGGGTTTCCAAAAGGCGGTGGAAGTTGCGTTCAAGGCTGTTCGCAAGCCGGTCGAGGGCACGATTCTGACTGTTTTGAGGGACACTGCCGCCGCTGCGAAGAAAGCGCGCAAGGCGAAGCTTTCTACCGACGACGCCATGGATGCTATCGCGGCAGAAGCATTCGCATCTGTGCAGCGCACCCCTGACCTGCTGCCCGTTTTGAAGGAAAACGGCGTGGTAGACGCGGGTGGTTTCGGCCTGTCTATCTTCATTGGCGCGTTCGTTTCTGCGCTGACCGGTAAGGAAGGCGTGCTTGTTGACACGCTGGCGTTCGCGCGCACGGCTGCTCCGAAGGTGGAAATCGAGCAGATCAACGACTGGGAAGGTTCGGCGTATCGTTATTGCAACGAATTCCTGGTTGACTCCGACGTGCTTGATACCGACGAAGCTCTGGAATTCTTGGCCACCATGGGCGACTGCGAGCTGTGCGTAGGTGCAACTCCCAAGTTCAAGGTGCACGTTCACTCCAACACGCCCGACAAGGTACTGGCATACTTTTTGGAGCGCGGCCAGATTTCCGAGGTGTTCATCCATAACATGCAGCTTCAAAGCGAAGAGCGCACCGAGAAGCTTGCTGCCGAAGAGCAGAGCGAACACAAGGCGCTCGGCTTTGTTGCTGTTGCCGCTGGCGAAGGTAACGCCCAGATTTTGAAGAGCTTGGGCGTGGACGTGGTAGTGTCCGGCGGACAGACCATGAATCCTTCCACGAAGGACCTGCTTGATGCGGTGAACAGGGTAAATGCCGATGCCGTTATCATCTTGCCTAACAACAGCAACATCATTATGGCCGCAAATAGCGCAGCGCAGCTTTCCGAGAAGCCTTGCGGCGTTGTTCCCACGAAGAGCGTTCCTGCATCGTTTAGCGCATTGTTTGGCGCCGACCCCGAGGCCGATTTGGATACGAACATCGAGAGCATGACCGATGCGTTTTCGGAAGTGAAAGCGGGCGAAATTACCACCGCCATCAAGGATTCCAAGGATGCTCACGACAATCCCATCCACAATGGCGACGTTATTGGCATTGCCGATGGTTCGATTGAAGCGGTTGGCCAGTCTTTGGATGAAGTTCTGTTTGCGCTGTTGAAAGCCATGGAAGCTGAAGATATGGATAACTTGACGCTTCTGGCGGGCGCAGATCTTTCCCAAGATGACTTTGACGCCTTGGTCGAAAAGGTCGAGCAGAAATACGACGACCTTGAAATCGACGCGCAGCGCGGTGAGCAGCCGTTGTACCCGCTCGTGTTCTCTTTGGAGTAGTTCGTCTAAAAAGACGCTTTCCAAGGGGGAGCGTAGCAGTCAACAACGTGGCTGCTACGCGCTTTTATGCCCGTAAGAAATAAACAAGAAGCAAGGGAGCCTATGGTTCGTTCTTCTTCGAAAGATACCAGTTCAAGTGCGGTTGGCAATGCTGACCGCACTTTGCCTACTATGCACCTAGAAGACCGTGTGTCATCGGTTTCCGGGGTCAGCCCGAAACGTGCGCAAGCCTTGGGCAAGATGGGCGTTTCAACGGTTCGGGATTTGCTTACTTTGTTCCCGCGCCGTTACGTTGACTTGTCGAAAGTCGAAACTATCCGCACCGCAGCAATCGGTGAGAGCTGTACGATTCGCGGGCGCATTCATGAAATGAAGCTGAAGCGTCCTAAGCCGACACTTGCGCTTGTCGAGATTACCCTGGTCGATGAGACGGGCGTTATGATGGTTACGGCGTTTCGTCAGCCGTGGCTTATGGATACGCTTTCGCAGGATATGCATATTGCCGTTGCGGGTAAAGTCGAGTTCGATTACGGCTTCAAGCGCATGACAAATCCGTTCATCGAGCCGCTTGATGGGGCGAACGCGAGTGCTAATGCAAGCGCCGATGGCTTCATCATCCCTGTTCATCCCGCCTGCGCGGAAATTTCAACCGCTTGGATGCGCCGATTGATCGGCAACGCTTTGGAAGAGGCTAATGGCATGGAGGATTTCATGCCGCTGCCTTTGCGCGAGAAGCATTGCTTGATGTCGCGCCACAACGCACTGCGCTCCATTCATTTTCCTCTGACTATGGATGACATGCGGCTTGCGCATCGGCGCTTGGTCTACGAAGAAGTGCTGCTGCTGGAACTGTCGCTCATGCTCGAGGGAGCTCGAGCGGAAGGTGACGCTGCGCATCTGTCTGACCAGCATGTTCCCGTTGCTCACACGACCGATGGTCCAGCTGTGCTCAAGCTTTTCGAAGTGATGCCCTTTGCGCTCACGCAAGACCAGATGCAGGCGGTAAGTGAAATTCTGGCAAACATGGCTAAACCTGCTTGCGCGAACCACCTGCTGCTGGGCGATGTGGGTACCGGTAAAACGGCCGTGACCGCGTTTGCGCTTGCAGCGGCAGCCGATTCGGGCAACCAAGCCGTTATGATGGCGCCGACTGAAGTGCTGGCGCGTCAATATGCACAGAGCTTAGGCAGCTTGTTTGACCAGGTGGGTGTTTCGTGGGCGATTCTTACCGGTGCTACACCCGCTTCTGAGCGCGCTGACATTCTGCAGCGCCTTGCAGCAGGGGCAATTCAGGTGCTGTTCGGCACACATGCGGTCATTGAGCCCGACGTTGTGTTCTCTGCATGCAGCTTGTGCGTTATCGATGAGCAGCAGCGCTTCGGCGTTGAGCAACGCGCCCGCTTGTTGGGGAAGGGCTCGGCACCCGATGCGCTCTACCTTACTGCAACGCCTATTCCGCGCTCGCTTGCGTTAGCGCTTTTCGGCAACTTGTCGCTTTCGTATTTGCGGCAGCGTCCTCATGTGGGGGCGCAGCGCACTACAAAAGTCCTGACCAGAGGCGAGAGCAGCACGGCATACGATGCGGCACGTGAAGCGCTTGAGCGCGGCGAGCAAGTCTATGTGGTGTGCCCGCTGGTGGGCTTGACCACCGAAGAGCGCGACACGCGCGCTCGACGCACGAAGGAAGACCAGGAAGACCACTACGAGTTTTCTTGTATCACCATTGAAGGTGAGAGCGATTTCGCGCGCGAGAACATTGCGGCGGCATCCAGCATGGCAAAGCGCCTGCAAGATACCGTTTTCTACGACTTCAACGTGGCGCTTTTGCATGGAAAGCTCTCCAATGCGGAAAAGCAGAAGGCCATGGATGATTTCCGGCGCGGTGACGTGCAGGTTCTTGTTGCCACGACCGTTATTGAGGTAGGCGTGGATGTGCTTAACGCTACCGTCATCATTGTGGAAGACGCCGACCGTTTCGGTTTATCTCAGCTGCATCAGTTGCGCGGGCGCGTGGGACGTGGTACGTTGCCTTCCCAGGTTTTTTTGATATCGAACGCGCAAACGCCGGTGGCGCTTGATCGCCTGGGAGCTATGGAGCGTACCGATGATGGTTTTGAGCTGGCGGCTTACGACTTGAGCTTGCGTCGCGAAGGCGATATTTTAGGTAATCGGCAGCACGGTGCGTCGTCGTTGAAGCTGGTGAACGTTATCCGTGATAGCGCGGTGATCGAAGCTGCGCATGCGGATGCGGCGGAGATTCTGCAAGATGATCCACGTTTGGAGCATTTGCAGCATCGGGCGCTGGCGCGTGAAGTGCGTATGATGCGGGGAAACCGCGAAGTGATGGGAGGTTAGAATATGCGCATAATTGCAGGTGAATGGAGGGGCGTTCCAATTGCTGCCCCCGATGGCGAAACAACGCGCCCTACCATCGACCGTATTCGAGAATCGCTTATGAGCAGCCTGTATTGTACGCTGAACACGTTTGACGACGTTACGGTGCTCGATGCGTTTGCGGGCTCGGGTGCTTTGGGTTTGGAGGCGCTTTCGCGTGGTGCGAAGCAGGCATGGTTCTACGAGCTTGATCCGCAGTCGGCGGCAACGCTTGAGGGCAATATCAAGAAACTGCGCTGCGATGCAATGCGCGCGGTGGTACGCAAGACCGACGTGTTGGCGCATCCGCCCTTGTCGGGACACGAACCTTTCGGGCTTATCCTTCTGGATCCGCCGTATGCGCTTGATCCGGCACTTGTTTTTGCGTTTTTGGAAGATCTTGATGATGCGGGATGCCTGGCTTCCTACGTTACGATTTCTTATGAACATTCACGAGACACCGACCTGGCACCTTTTTTTGCGCGTTCGCGTGTGAAATGGGATAGTATGCAAACGAAAACTTACGGTGAGATTGCTGTTGATATTTTCGGAAAGGCGGATTAATGAAACGAGCTTTGACGCCCGGCACCTTCGACCCCATTACCAGCGGCCATATTGAAATCATCAGCCGCGCATCGCGTATTTTCGATGAAGTGATTGTTGCGGTTGCCGCTTCTCCCAAGAAGCAGCCTTTGTTTTCGCTTGATGAGCGCGTAGTGTTGGCGCGAGAAGCGCTTAAGGGCATGCCGAACGTTCGCGTGGAGCCATTTTGCGGGTTGCTTGTTGATTTCGCGCGCGAAATGGATGCTCACGTTGCGGTAAAGGGCTTGCGCGCCATTACCGACTTTGAGTACGAGTTCCAGCAGACAGCGCTGAACTACCAGCTTGATCCGCACTTGGAGACCATTTTCATCATGTCTTCGCCCGAGTACATGTACCTTTCGTCCTCGGTTGTGCGCGAAATTGCAAGCTTCAAGGGTGATGTTGCACAATTCGTGCCTTCGTGTGTAAACGATGCGCTGAAGGCAAAATTCGCCTAAAAGCTCTCGTTTCGCACCGTAATTTTCATAATTTGTAAGCATTACGTGCTGCTTTGCGGTGCGGAGCGGTTAATTTTCCTTTTTTACCCTTCTCGTGGTAAAATCTGAAGGATTATGGATAAGTGGGGGCGCATGCCCTTTTGCTTGATACGAGAAAGGCCCATCATGGATGAATCGAGCGTCCTTGAACTGCTTGAGGATCTTTCCATTCTTTTGGAAGATGCCAAGCCTGTTTTTGGTAAGAACAACTTGCGTCAGGTAGACGTGGGCGAGGCTCTTGATATTATCGATGAGATTCGCGATAGGTTCCCGGGCGAGTTTGCCCAGGCGCGCGCCATTGTGCGCGAGCGCCAGAACTTGCTGGACGATGCCGAGGCGGAAGCAAACCGCATGGTAAGCGATGCTCAGCGTGAAGCCATGACCATTTCCAGCGATACCGAAGTGGTGCGTATTGCGCATCAGCAGGCGGATAAGTTGGTTGCCGATGCGCGTGAGTTCGATTATCAGACGCGTGCAGGTGCACAGGCATACGCCGAAGACGTGTTCAACCACGTTGAACAGAGTCTGGACACCGTTTTGAATAATGTTCGTCGTTGCCGTGAGCGCATGAACACGCCCACGACGCAGGTTCGATAGCCATGGATACCACGCAAGCCGTACAAGACCAGGGCACGGCGCGCATTCATATTGCCTCCGAGCTGTTCTTGCCGGCGGAAAGCGCTCATTTCCAGGGCGAAGTAGTTCTTCCTGTTATGAAGTTCGGACCCGATTTGTATACGTTCAACGAGCCTCTTACCTGGGATGTTGACGTAACGAACACCGGTGAGGCGCTGCTTTTGGAAGGTACGTGCGAAGTTTCGGCGGAAACCGCGTGCGCCCGTTGCGGCGAGCCAGCCGACGTGCCGCTGTTTGGCGAGATAGAGGGTTATTTCTTTCTGAACGCCGATGAGGTGAGCAAGGAAGATAAGGAAGAAGACGAATTCGGCGTTCTTCCCGATGATCATATCATTGATTTGATGCCTCTTATCCAGGCGGCCATTGTTTTGGATGTTCCGATTATTCCGTTGTGCACCGATGACTGCAAAGGTTTGTGCGCTACGTGCGGTGCGAACCTGAACGAAGGTCCTTGCGGATGTCAGCATGAAAATGACGTGAATCCGAACAGCCCGTTTGCGGCCCTGCAGGGTTTTGTTATTGAAGAAGAATGATTTTCGCGTTACACGGAAAATGGCACTTGAACTGATAAAAGGTTTTTGCTAAAATACCGTTTCGCGTGTTTATCAACAGTTATTCGGGGTTCTGCAAAACCTCGGTTTGTTAAAGAAGGAGAATAGGTCATGGCAGTACCTAAGCAACGAACTGGCCGCGCCAGCACTCATACTCGTCGTAGCGCTAACGATCGCATCAGCGCTCCTGCTCGCACCGTTTGCCCTCAGTGCGGCGAAGTGAAGCTTCCGCATCGCGTATGCCCGAGCTGCGGTTTCTATAGGAACCGTGAGGTCATCGAAGCCGAATAAGCTTTGAACTAAAGAAGTGTCAAGGGCCTTCCTTCTCATTTTGAGGGGGAAGGCTTTTGTTACATACGATGCATAACGAATTTATGACAATGCCGTTGATTTGCGCTTTGCATGTATTCGGTATGCCAATAAATCTCCTATAATCATCAAATAGTGGAGTCGGCAAATGCTGCTGCGTTCTCTTAGAGAAGGGCAGCTTTTTCCGTCTTGGGACGGTTCGTTTTTAAGGAGAACTTACGTGACAGAATCCATCACCATTGCCGTTGACGCTATGGGCGGCGACAATGCTCCTTCGGTAGTACTTGCAGGTTGTGCGGCAGCACTGGAAAAAGATCCGAACCTGCATGTTATCTTGTGCGGCCCGGCCGATGTTGTTGAGCCATTCGCTGCGGCCCATGACCGTTGCGAAGCTGCGGTGGCAACGGAAGTCATTGGTATGGCGGAGCATCCCGCCGAGGCCGTGCGCAAGAAGAAAAATTCATCCATTAGCGTGGCATGCCGTCTGGTCAAAGAAGGGCGCGCGCAAGGCTTTTATTCCGCAGGTTCTACGGGCGCTTGTCTTGCTGCCGCAACGCTGATCATGGGGCGCATCAAGGGCATTGCGCGCCCCGCGCTGGCTACGGTGATTCCTTCGCCTGTTCGTCCGGTTTTGATGTGCGATGTGGGCGCAAACGCCGATTGCAAGCCCGCGTATCTTGTGCAGTTCGCGCAAATGGCATCGGTTTTTGCGGAGTACCTTTTGCACATTGAGAATCCGCGCGTGGCGCTTTTGAGCATTGGTGAAGAGGAAACAAAGGGCTCCCTGTTCATCCAAGAGTGCCACCAGCTGCTCAAACAGAAGATTCCGAATTTCGTGGGTAATGCCGAAGGCGGCGACATCATGGCGGCGAAATTCGATGTATATGTTTGCGATGGCTTCACGGGTAACGTTTGCTTGAAGACCATCGAAGGTACGGCGAAGCAGCTGTTCAAGGCCGTTAAGGGCGTTATGACGAAGAACGCAGCATCTAAGCTGGGTTCTCTGGCGCTCTTGAACGGCTTCAAGGCTCTGAAGGACTCCATTGATCCTGACATGTTTGGCGGAGCTCCGCTTCTAGGAGTGAAAGGTGCCTGCATTATCGGTCACGGTTCCGCGTCTGAGCTGGGCATTCAAAATGGCATTGACGCTTCCGTGCAAGTGGTGCGTTCAGGCTTGATTGAGCGTGTTGCGCAGTGGGCTGCCGAGCAAAAAGCGCTCGAAGCGTCCCAGGAGGCAGCGCAGGAAACATCTTCGGAGGCGTCTCATGAGTGATGTCCCCGAGTTATTGAATATCACCAGTGAGCAACGCGAGAAGCTTGATGCCATGCAGGATATCTTGCAGTATCGCTTCAACAGCGAATCGCTGCTGCTGGCTGCTATCACGCATCCTTCCGCTACCGAAGGTCGCTCGGTAAAATATTCTTACGAGCGCCTGGAGTTTTTAGGCGATAGCATTTTGGGCGCCATTGTTGCCACGTTGGCATTCCATGAGTATCACGAGATCGACGAGGGCGGCTTGACGCGCATCAAGGTGGCGCTTGTCTCTGGTTCAAGCTTGTCGGATGTTGCTTCGCATCTTGGCTTTGCCGACTGCATTGTGTTCGGCTTGTCAGAAGCGGGCACGGGGCGTCGCGGTCTTCATTCCGCACTTGAGAACGTGTACGAGGCGACGGTTGCCGCGCTGTACCTTGATGGCGGCTTGGACGCTGCAGTGACGTTTGTAAAGCGTACGCTTATTCCGCGTATGAGTATTGATATGGCGCGCGAGCCGGAAAATCCCAAGAGCGCGTTGCAGGAAAAGCTGCAAGAAGATGGCATCACACCTACGTATAAGCTTATCGACACGCAGGGACCGCCGCATGACCGCACGTTCGTCGCACAGGTTTTCGCAGGCGACAAGGGTCTTGCGCAAGGCACGGGCCGCACGAAGAAAGAGGCCGAGAGCCAGGCTGCGCGTACCACGCTTGAGCGTTTGGGCGAGTTTTTCGGACTGGGGTTAACGCCCGAGGAAAAAGCAGAGAAACAGGCTGCTGCTGCAAAAGCGAAAGCGGAAAAACAAGCCGCCGCCGCGAAGGCGAAAGCAGAGAAACAGGCTGCTGCCGCGAAGGCGAAGGCGGAAAGGCAAGCGCGTAAGCAGGCCAATTCTTCTACCGATACCACGCAAACCCAAGGGTAGCGCCCATGTACTTGAAGTCGCTTTCGCTTAAGGGTTTCAAATCGTTTGCCGATCGTAGCGTGTTGTCGCTCGAGCCGGGCGTTACGGCCATTGTGGGTCCGAACGGTTCGGGTAAATCGAACATCTCTGACTCCGTTTTGTGGGTCCTGGGCGAGCGAAACGCCAAGAACCTGCGCGGCCAGGTCATGGAAGACGTGATTTTTGCGGGGTCGTCGGCGCGCAAGTCGGTTGGTGTTGCTGAAGTTGATCTGGTGCTGGATAACTCCGATGGGTCGCTTCCCGTGGATTATACGGAAGTTTCAGTCACGCGTCGCATGTATCGCAGCGGCGAAAGCGAGTACCTGATCAATGGCTCGGCAGCGCGTCGCATGGATGTTTTGGACATCCTTCATGACTCCGGTTTGGGCACGGGAACGTATTCCATTATTTCTCAGGGTAACCTTGATTCTATTCTGCAATCGAAGCCCGAAGATCGTCGTGCCCTTATTGAAGAGGCTGCAGGCGTTTTGAAGCACAAGCAGCGCAAGCTGAAGAGCGAGCGCCGCATTGAGCAAATGGAGCAGCATCTTGAGCGTGTTCAGGATATCGTGAACGAAGTTTCGCGCCAGTTGGGCCCGCTTGAGCGCAAAGCGAAGAAAGCGGCTACGTATCAAGATCTCTCTGCCCAGCTCACGCGGCTCAGCTTGAGCCTTGCGGTCGATGATGTGCGTGTTTTGCAGGGAAAATGGAACGATATTTGTGCGCAAATTGCTTCGTTGGAAGAGCTTTTGGAACAGCGTCGTGCCGGCATTGGCCAAGCGGAAGCGGAATCCGAGCGCATTCAGGGGCTTATCCGGAATGGAAGCGAGAGCTTGACGGAGCTTGCGCGCCAGCATCGTGCAGTGTCCGAGCAAGTTGAGCGCCTGGATTCCCAAGTCATATTGTTCCAGGAAAAACTGCGCAGCGCCCGCGTTCGCTCAAGTGAGCTGGAAGCGCTTATGGAATCAAACGATCAGCGTGTCAAAATGCTCTCCGTTGAGAATCAGGGTTTTGAGCAGGAGCTTTCCGAACTGCAGGAGAAGCTTGCCGCCGCTCATTCACGCGTGGACGCACTTGAGCGCGAACATTCTGCAGCCGCTTTGCAACTTTCCGCACTGGAGCGCGATGTGTTCTCGCATCAGAGCTTGCGCCGCGAAGCGGAAAAAGAAGAGCAGACGATTCGCAACAATTACACGCGTACAAAGGAAAAGCTTGACATGGCGCAGAGTCGTGCAAGCTTGTTTGATGAGCGCATGGATGGCTTGCAGGAAGCGTTTGACCAGGCCACGCAGGCTTATAACGCTTCCTTGGAACAAGGAAGTGCGCTTGATGAGCAGCTTGCAGCGGCAACGCGCGAGCAAGATGAAGCGCGTCTTGCGTTCGATCAAGCAAAGGAATCGGAGAAACGGGCGAAAAGCGCTCATGATGCCGCAATTCGCGAAGAGCGTCAGCTTGCTGCCCAGATGATTGCGCTTGAGCAACTTGAGCGGGAGAGCCTTGCGCAGGCTTCTGCTGCTCGCGCCTGGCTTGAGGGCGATCAGCAAAAGCAGCGCTTGGATGTTTCTCCGCTTCTTCATGAAATTAAAGTTGAGCCGGGTTTTGACTTGCTTGTTGAGCGCCTGCTGGATGCGGATGTTTCGGCGCTTTTGGTAAAAGATGGGGCGTCAGCTGCGAATGTGGCGCGCGAGATGGGTAGCAAGGGTCTTTCGGGCCTGGTCACGCTGCTTTTACGCAACGACAGCGCTCGTTTTGGTGTATCTGCTGTTGACTCCTTGCTTCTGCAAGTGAACAACCGTGAGCTTCTTATCAATCACGTAACGTCTGCGCCGGCGGCGCAAGAGGCAACGCGTGCGCTGCTGGGCAATGTGGTGGTGTGCAAAGACTTGGCAGATGCGCTTGAACTGCACGGAGCGGCGAAAGCGCCCCTTTGTGCTGCCACCTTGCAGGGCGATATCGTTTTTCCTGATGGACGCGTTGTTCTTGGAAAAACGGCCGAAAACGAGACTGAAGGAGCCCTGGCTCGTTCTCGCAGGCTTGATGCTTTGCGCGAATCGCACCGCAAGAGCTCTCTTGAGCTTAATGAGTGCGCGCAGGCTGCACAGACGGCCGCCGATGCGGTGAAGAAGCTCCAAGATGCCCTGCTTGAAAAAGGTCAGCAACTTGCGCAGGTGCGCGGCATGGTCTCGTCTGCGAAAAACGAGCAAACGCTTGCGAAGAAGCGTCTTGATCAGGCGAAAAACGAACTAGAAAGCGCACAGCGTCAGCGCAAAGACGTTCAGCGCACAATTGATCAGGCCAAGCCGCAAGTCCAGGAATTTCAGGAGTTGCTGCAAGCTGCGTCTGAAAAAGTGGCGCAGGAAAAGCTTTTGGTAACGCAGAGCCAAGATGCCGTTGCGCCGGCACGCACAAAAGAAGCGCAGTTAGCTCATGATCTAGCGGATGCCAAGTTGAAAGAAGCTATGCTCTCCGAGCGTGAAGTGTATCTGCGCCGTGTTTTGCAGACGCGCGCGGAAGAGCTTGAAAAGCTTGCGGAGTCGGATAAGAAAGCATGCGCGTCGCTTGCCGTGCAGAAGCGCATTGTGCATCGCGCGGTGCCGCTTATCGCTACGTTGAACGTGTTGGGCGAGTCGGCGCGCGCTCGTGCTCGCGCGCTTGAGGATGCATCCGAGGAAAAGCAGCATGCGGCGGCGGGAACGCGTCAGCAGGCCGATGAAGCGACAACGGCGCTGCGTGAAGCGCGTGCGGCCTATGAGCAGGTAAACGAAGAACTGGGACAAGTGCGCATTGAGAAGGGACGCCTTGAGATCCAGGTGGAGTCCAGCGTGTCCCTGATTGCGAAAGAATACGATTTGCCGCTTGAACAGGCTCTTGAGCTTCCATCGCTGGAAGATCGTGGTCAAATCGAGCAAGAAGTGTTCTCCTTGAAGCGCCGTATCACGAACATGGGAAACATCAATCCCGATGCTGCTGCCGAATATGACGAGCTGAAAGTTCGCTATGACTATCTTTCTTCGCAGCTGGCTGACTTGCGTAGTGCTCGTACGGCTCTACGCAAGATCAACGATGTTATTGACGAGCGCATGAAAGATGATTTCGCGCGTACGTTTGCGGTTGCAAATGAGAATTTCAAAGAGATTTTCGCCGATCTTTTCCCTGGCGGAACGGCTGAGCTGTTGCTTGTGGACCCTCAGGATATGGAGCATACGGGTGTGGAGGTTGTGGCGCAACCGCGCGGCAAGAAGATTTCCAAGATGTCGCTTATGTCCGGCGGCGAGAAATCTCTGGTTGCTTTAGCGCTGCTGTTCGCCGTGTACCGTATTCGTAACACGCCATTCTATATTCTTGACGAAGTGGAGGCGGCGTTAGATGATACTAACTTGCGCCGTTTGATTGCGTATCTCAATAAGCTGCGTGAATCAACCCAGCTTATCATGATTACGCATCAGCGTCGTACTATGGAAATGGCGGACGTTTTGTTCGGCGTGTCCATGCAAGCCGATGGCGTGACGAAAGTTATCAGTCAACGATTGGAACACGCGCTTCAATATGCAGAGTAGCCAGAATTGCCGCGATTCGTGTTCGGGTTTGACGCAATCGCAAAATGATAGGAAGGAACAGCGCAAATGGGCTTTTTTGACCGTTTGAGTGAGGGTTTGGAGCGTTCGCGCACAAAGTTCAAGGAGCAAATGAATGTTCTGCTTCAGCGCGGCCCCAAGCTTGATGATGACTTTTGGGATGACTTGGAAGAAGTTCTCATTTTGGCAGATGTGGGCGGCGCTGCTGCTAGCCAGATTGTGGAAAACCTGCGTGACCGCGCCACTCGTTTGGCGCTTCCCGATGCGATGTCGGTTCTTTCCCTGTTGGAAGAGCAAATGGCCGATTTCTTCGTGCAGGACGAAAAGGATATTTTTGGCGGACAACCTGCGGTTATCCTTTTTGTGGGCGTGAACGGATCGGGCAAAACCACCACGGTGGGCAAGCTGGCAAAGCAGGCTACCGAGCAAGGGCGCAGTGTGTTGCTGGGCAGTGCTGATACGTTCCGTGCTGCGGCTATTGAGCAGCTGGAAGTGTGGGCGCGTCGCGCTGATGTGCCCATTTGCATGCGCGAACGCGGCAGTGACCCGGCAAGCGTGTGCTATGACACCATCGAACGCGCCGAACGCGAAGGCTCCGATTTGGTCCTTATCGATACGGCGGGCCGCTTGCATACTTCATCGGATCTTATGCGCGAGCTGCAAAAAGTTGTTTCGGTGGTGCGCAAGCGTTCGAAACTGCCTGTTTACACGGTGTTGGTCATTGATTCCACTACGGGTCAAAATGGCCTTTCGCAAGCACGTGAGTTCCATAAGGCACTCACGTTGGACGGTGTTATCATGACCAAGCTTGATGGCACAGCAAAAGGTGGCATTGCGTTGGCGGTGTCCCATGAGCTGCATCTTCCTATTTTGAAGATTGGCGTGGGTGAGGGTTTGGACGATCTGCGAGAATTCGATGCGAAAGACTTTGTGTCGGCGCTTATTGGGTCGTTTGGAACCGAAACTGACAGCGGGGAAGATAAGTAAGTTCCTGTGTGGTGCGTGCATGCGATGCGCGCGCTGCGCTCCTGCGCGGCCTATGCGCGGTGCAGGCGCGATGCAGGGAAACGATACGAGATAAACAACGGGAAGAGAGAAAACGAGCATGCTTGAATCGCTTTCTGATAGACTCCAAGGCGTGTTTGGCCGTCTTAAGGGCAAAGGTCGTCTTACCGAAGAAGATATCAACGATGCCATGCGCGAGATTCGCATGGCCCTTCTAGAGGCCGATGTTAACTTCAGGGTGGTGAAGGGCTTTATTTCGCGCACGAAGCAGCGCTGTTTAGAGGCCGAGGTTCTTGATTCGCTCACACCTGCTCAAAACGTCGTGAAAGTGGTTTTAGACGAGCTCACCGCGCTTTTGGGCACGTCTGATAGTCGTTTGGCGCTGGGAAGCCGCATTCCGAATGTCATCATGCTGGTGGGTCTTCAAGGCTCCGGTAAAACAACGGCGGCAGTGAAGCTCGCATATCTTTTGAAGCAGCAAAATCATAATCCCCTGGTTGTGGCGTGCGACGTGTATCGTCCTGCTGCTGCCGACCAGTTGGAAACGCTGGCGGGCGAGATTGGCGTGCGTTGCTATCGCGAGGCATCGACTGATCCCGTTGAGATTGCGCGCCATGGCGTGCAGGACGCTATTGACAGCATGCGCGACGTGGTGATTATCGACACTGCGGGCCGTCTGCATGTTGATGAAGACATGATGGTTGAAGCACAGAACATCAAGGATGCCGTTAAGCCCGACCAAATTCTTATGGTAGTTGATGCTATGACCGGCCAAGACGTAGTAAACGTTGCCGCATCGTTCGCTGAGCGCGTTGACTTCGATGGTGTGATTATGTCGAAGATGGACGGCGACGCTCGTGGCGGTGGTGCGCTGTCAATCCGCGAAGTTACCGGCAAGCCCATCAAGTTCATCTCGCAAGGCGAAAAGCCCGATTCTCTTGAAGTGTTCCACCCCGATCGCATGGCAAAGCGCATTCTGGGCATGGGAGACATGGTTTCCCTTATTGAGAGCGCGGTGAAGCTGCAAGAGGAAAAAGTTGAGGAAGAGCAGGCAAAACGCTTTGCGAAAGCGCAGCTGACGTTTGATGACTTCTTAGATATGAATAGGAAAGTCAAGAAGATGGGCGGTGTATCGAAGCTCATCTCTGCTTTGCCCGGTGGCGATAAAGCCATGGCGAAGGGTGAGGTTGATGAAGGCGCGCTTGACAGAATGGCGGTCATTATTGGCTCCATGACGAAAGCAGAGCGCCAAAAGCCCAACATCATCAATGGCAGCCGTCGTGCGCGCATTGCGGCGGGAGCGGGCGTTTCGGTGACCGAGGTCAACCAGCTTATCAAGAAGTTCAACGAAACATGCAAGATGATCAAGAAGATGTCGGCAGCGCAGGCGGCTCAGCAATCTAGGAAGGGTAAAAAAGGCAAAAAGCGCCCTGCGCGTGGCGGATTTGGCGCCGGCTCACCGTTGGGCGGTATGAGCGCTTCTGACCTGAAGAAGCTGCAAGATATGTTAGGTGAGTAGTCTTTTCTTCGATTTTGCGGTTTGAACTTGCCAAAAGCAATGTTTCGTAATAGTATATACAATCGCTGTTTTCTAGGGTAATGAGGCCCTGCATATAGATTTAGAGATAAAAAGGAGTTCATCTTCATGGCTGTTAAGATTCGCCTTGCACGTCACGGTTCCAAGAAGCGTCCGTACTACCGTATTGTTGTTGCAGAAGCTTCTGCTCCCCGCGATGGTCGTTTTATCGATCAGGTTGGTACCTACAATCCTTGCACCGAGCCTGTTGCTGTTTCTGTTGACCTGGCTAAGGTTGACCAGTGGATTGCAAATGGTGCTCAGCCCACCGATACCGTTAAGCGTCTGATCGACGGCGTTCGCAAGGAAGCATAAAATGCCTGAGTTGACCGAGAAAATTTCCGGTCTTGTTGAGACGGTTGTTCGTCCCCTTATCGAGTTCGAGGACGATTTCGAGATTTCCGCCTATGAGGAATCGGGGAATACCATCGTCGTTGAGTTGCGCGTGAACGAAGCCGATGCCGGTAAGGTTATCGGTCGCCAGGGCCGCATTATTAAGGCGGTTCGTACGGTTGCGCGCGCAGCTGCTTCTCAAGAAAATGCCCATGTCGAAGTGGAGTTCATTGACTAACAATGAATGCTTGGGTTGACGTTGCCGTTTTGACGGGAACCAAAACGCTTGATGGAAGGCTCGTGGTGCGTTCTGCAC
>CAKTXN010000017.1 GCA_934630905.1 uncultured Eggerthellaceae bacterium | reverse complement strand
CTCAACGGTGACGTTATCAACTTCCTACCGGGCATTGACATTCATGTTCTACGGGACTGCCACTCAGTTGCCGAGCAAGTCGTTGTAGTGAAGAACGCTGCTGCACCTGGCAAGTCGGACTCCCATGTAATAGCAAATGAGCAGGGACAACGCATTGAGGTTCCCTTACGTGATGCGGTGTCCGCCCCTGCAAAGAAATACTTGATTGCGGGAGACGTTGCCGCACGCCCTGCGAATCTTGTTGGAATGGGAGACTGGAAAGGCTATTTGGCTCCCCTTTTGGGCCGCACGGGATCAATGCTCAAAGTCTTCGATGCCTATAACTGGATTTTGGAGCAGATCGAAGGCGACCTGTCCCGCCTGGTGCTCACCCACGACGTCACCATGACGGATCGCATGAGAAGCGTTCCAACCGAAGATGGTCTCCACATACATTACGTCTGCTAAAAGAACCGATCTCACCCGTCGAATCGAATAGAAAAAAGCCCGGCATTTGGCCGGGCTTTTTTCTGTGCTGTTTTGCACAGCGCTCTCTCTTTACCAATGGTTACGCAATTGCACTTCCCTATGCAGCTACGCAGCCGCCCGTATCTCTTGCAACCAAAACCCTTTCGTTTTCGAAAAGGATTAACCGGTTACGAACGAATCGGATGCGCCCCGCTATTTCCAGCGCTGACCAGACCTACCCGGAGGAAGCGGCAAAAAGGCACCGCAATTCGAGCATTTCAGCGCACCTGTATCGTTTTTCGTGCCGCAATAGGGACAATCGCCCCGGTCTAGCCCCGGGCGCGGTTCTCCGTTGCATTTCCCGCAACCAATGCATGTTTGGCACATAGTAAAATTCTGCCTTTCCTTGCTTTATTACTCCATCGCGCCAACCAACGATACGCCAAGGCGCCAAGCTATCGCCTGGCGCCTTTGAAAACGGCAATTGCCTTTAAAACTTATGCCTCAAGGCAATACAACAGTTGCTTCGGCTTTGCGGCCAGCTCTTTTGCCAGCTCTTCCACTTCACCATACTTCAAGCAGCGAGCCTGGCAATGCTTAACGCACGTAGGACGCTCGTCGCCATTCACAGCTGCACGGTTTGCGCAGCGATCGCACAAATCAGTGATGATAGGCATGTTGATGAAGGTCCATTTCTTCTCGCCAATCTTGTAAGGACCTTCCTGCACTACCTTGATACCGGCATGATTGTCGGGAAAAACATGAGACAGTTCAACAGCACAGGCCATCTCGCAAGAGTGGCATCCGGAGCACCACTCGTAATCAACCAAAATACCCTTAGCCATTATTACTCCTCCTCATCGTGACCCAGCGGGTTTGCCATGGTGTTGTGGTCGCCCTCTTCGCACTTGTAAAGACGACAAAGAACCGTCTTGTAGTTGGAGCCGAAACCAGAACGACCGGGATCGTATGCAAGCAGCTGGTTGATGTTGTAGTCATACATACCCGAGTAGCCACCATCTTCGTAGCCTTCCCTTTCGGGCATCCACCAACCGTGATCGGTTGCCACATAGCGGGCATCCAGACCTTCGTTGAAGATCAAGCGGCGCTTTGCACGGCCACGATGATTCTCAACCCAAACCCAGTCGCCTTCGGAAAGACCAAGATTTGCTGCGGTTTGAGGATTAATCTCCAAACCCGGATCGGGACGCAACGCACGCAAACGCGGAACCTGACGATGCTCGGAATGGAACAAAGACCAGTTACGAGCGCCTGTAGTCAGAATCAACGGATATTCCTTATACATATCGGGGTCGGCGATGGGACCAGGAGAAGGCTCATCGAAGGACGGAATGCAGTCGATACCGATCTGGTTGAAATACGTTGACCAAAGCTCGATACGGCCCGTTGCGGTCTCGAAACCAGGCTTTCCATCGTGACGGAGCAAGCCCTTCTCGTACTTCTTGTACTCGAAATCCAAATACGTAGGAGCATTCTCGCGCAATTCCTCGAAAGACATGTCCATGCCCTCAAGAATATGGGAGAACATCTCTTCCTCGGTCTTCCACGGGTAGTACTCGGGGCAAATGCGCCAACCAATCTCCATGTTGATTACCATGTCGGACTTGGCTTCGCCCACCTGGATAGCCTTGTTGATGGTTTCGCCACGCTGCACGCCATCGCCAATACGGATACCGTTGCGCTCGGCAAAGGTGCAAGCAGGCAGGAACACGTCAGCCAAAGCCTGAACGGTAGGAGTCATGAACATATCAACCGAAACAATGAATTCCAGGTTGTTCAAAGCATGATACGTACGACGGCTATCAGGCGAAGAGTTAATCAGCGGGTTCGTGGTCTGCATCCAAGCCGCTTTCAGCGGATACGGGTTGCCATTCTCGTCCAGGCCGGTTTCCAGGCAGTTGATTACCACATCGGTCGAAGCGTTCTTGAAGCCGTAACGATACAGCGGGTATTTGTGGATGCCCAAACGCTTTTCCTTCTGCTCGTCGGAAAGGTTCTCGCCGCCCCAACCAGCGTAGTACGGAAGAATGGACGGGGGAGCAATCATGCCGCCGGGATTATCAACATTGCCCGTGATCTGGAACAGGGCAGACAGAGCCTGACATGCAGGAACAGCTTCCTTGGACATATCAACGGCAACGCCCCACTGAAGAATCATGCCATCGGCGTTGGCCATCATGCGCGCCGCCTGAATAATATCCTCGGCGTCAACCCAGCAAATCTCAGCTGTCTTTTCCGGAGTGTAAGGAGCAACAGCTTGAGCCAAAGCTTCAAAGCCATAGCACCAGCAGTCAACAAATTCCTTATCGTAGATTTCCTCTTCGATCATGACATGCAGAATACCCATGGCCAAAGCAGCATCGGTACCAGGACGCAGCGGCAAGAAGATTTCCGCTTTAGCGCCAAGCCACGTCATCTTAGGATCAACGGAAATAACCTTGGAGCCCATCTTCATGCAGTCAACAACCCAGTGGCCGTACAGACCGTCGGAATTGGAAACAACAGGATTGTTGCCCCACAGAACAATGCACTCGGGAAGCTTCCAACGAGGATCCTCGTAGCGCTTAGTGAACTGAGACGAGTAGTCGCCAACCCAGAAAGAACCAGAGGTGCACATGGAAGAAGCGATACGCGGAACAAAGCAAGCGCAGCCAGAAAGGCCGAAAACAACATTGGGGCTGCCAAAAGACCAGGCCAAATGCGAAATCCAAGGAGCAATATCGCGACCGGTTCCCTTGTAGAACAAAACGGATTCAGCGCCGAATTCCTTCTTGTATGCCAAGAATTTCTCGGCAATAAGGTCATAGGCTTCATCCCAGGTAATACGAGTCCAAGCATCCTTACCGCGATCCTTGGGGTCACGCTTCATGGGGTACACAACACGAGACTCATTGTAGGTAGTCTCCATCAGATCCAAGCAACGCACGCAAAGACGACCCTCGTTGAAAGGATTCTCGGGGTCACCTTCGACCTTAACAAGATTGCCTTCTTTGTCGGTGTACAGCAACAAGCCGCAGCCCAAATGGCATCCAGGGCCAGACCAAGCAGAGCCTCGGGTTACCGTGTACTCGCCTTCCTGATAGCGCCACGGCTTCTCATGAGACACGTACTCGTACTTGTCGGGACGGCCAATCTTTTCGCCTTCAGCACGCTCGTGCGACACGTCTTTGAATTCAGCCATTCTTCACTCCTCCCATACTTTCATCTTATTCGCCGTAAAAAACGAACTTCTCTCTTCTGCCGGCGTTTTCAAGAAGCAGTCAAACAGCTGGATGCTTGCTTGAGTGCTCGAAGGGGAAACGCCTGACGTAAATGATAGGAAGATTGGCAAGCGCGTGGCATTTCGGTATTGGAAAGAAAGACCCCATTAAGGAAACGCCCAGGAAAACCATAACAACGTACTATTTGCCTTGCGAGAGGCAGGGCCCATCAAGGCATTCGAAACACTCTCCACACGCAGGGGCGAATTCTAGGGGGAATCATGGATCAAGCTCTTATCACTGCATTGTGCGGCGCAATTCTTATCGGCGCTATCTTCCTTAGCTATCTGCGTTGGAAGAAAAACGGCGAGCAGAGCGAACCCTCCAAGCCAACCGTAAAAGAAACCATGCGCGAAGTCTCGGAATACTTCGGGATCGATGCGCAACCCCGCGACAGCGTTTCGAAGGCCCTCGATTTGGCACCGCTTCAAATGGCTTCAGCCCTTACCAAGCAAGGCAAGCCTTCGCACATTGAAAAGAGCAAGAAGAGAAGGAGGTAGCGCAAAACTGATTGTTTTGCACGAAAACGCGACTGGTGTATTCGTTTGATAGTAAAAAGGAGGGGACTTATGTCTACCGAAAAAGCTAAGACACCGATGAAAAAATACATCGGTTTAGTCTTGGGTATCGTTTGCCTGATCGCATGCATGTTGATTCCTGGCAACGAAGAGCTTACTCATGAGGGTCTGACCTCTATCGGCATTCTGCTGATGTGCATCGTTTTCTGGATGTGCGATGTTCTTCCCGTAGGCGTCACGGGCTTACTGGGAGCTATCCTGCTGGCTGTTCTGGGGGTTGTGCCCAAGTTTGCCGACGCATGGAGCGGTTTTGTTTCCGCAACTCCTTGGTTTATCTTCGGCATTTTCATTATGACCGTTATCATGACGAAAAGCTCGCTGGGTACGCGCCTTGTCCAAGCGCTGGTTGGCCTTGCAGGCACTAAGCCGAAGTCGATTGTTTTGGCTTACATGATTGCAACCGCCATTGTGTCTATGTTCATGACCGACACGGGCGCCGTTGCTGTGGGTATGGCTTTGGCCTTGCCGTTCTTGCGCGGCATCAACGCAAAGGAAACCCACCCGAATCTGGGTCGCTGCCTGGCTTTGGGCATTGCCTTTGCGGCAATCCTGGGCGGCTTTATCACCCCGTTCGGCCAGTCCTTGAACATTCTGTGCTCTGGCCTTCTGACAAGCACCTACGGTTTGTCCATCGACTTCTTCCAGTGGTTCGTTCCCGGCTTGATCATTGCCGTTATTTTGGTGCCGTTCTGCTGGCTTGTTATTTGCAAGGTATTCCCTCCCGAAGATCTTTCTGAAGAAGAAGCTGCTTTGGTAAAGGGCACCGATGAGAAGACCCCCATGACCACCAAAGACATTCTGTCCTTGATCTACATGATTGTTTTGGTTGCTGGCTTTGTTGCCGGTACATGGATTCCCCTTTTGTCCAACGTCAACGTTGTTATGGTCATGCTGGCTGTCGCCTTCATTCCTGGTTTGGAACTGGTCACCTGGAAGGACTTCCAAGACACCGTTGGCTGGGGCGTGGTTCTGATGGTTGCCGGCGTTATGTCCATTGCGGGCGCGTGCGCTTCAACGGGTGCTGCAGCATTCCTGGTTAACTCCCTGCTGTCAACAGGCGTTATGAACCTGCCTGTTCTGGCTGGTCTGCTGGTGTTCACCGCCTTGGCTTACATTGTGCACACCTTCGTTCCTGCCGCCCCTGCTCTGTGCGCGCTGTTCGTCCCCGCTGTCATGGGCTACCTGGTTGCCGCCGGCGTATCGCCCGCTATGTTCGCCATGCTCATGGGCTCCATCACCGCAGGTTCCTTCCTGCTGCCGCTGAGCCCTCCTATGCTGGTCTCTTTCGCCGAGGGCTATTACACCTCTGCCGAGCTAACTAAGGCTGGCTGGCTGTGCTCCATTGCTTACGTTGTTGTTGAGGTTCTTGTTGTTTACTTCGTCGGCACCGCCATGGGCCTGCCTTTGGTAGCGTAAAAGCCCCCTTTAACTCATCTCGCTCTTTTAGCCTCCCTCTTGCAGGGAGGCTTTTTGTTTCAACAAGCTCCAACAAAAAAATTATCATCAAATAATTCCTGATAAAAATAGCTGCTACCGCTGGTAAACGGTGTATCTTATGCACAGACACAAACGACTTGCTCGGGGGATTTCATATCGAAGGGGGATGCATGAATATCGATCATTTGCGCGAATTCAGCTTCTTAGCGGATTCGTTGAACTTCAGCGCAACGGCAAAACACTTCTTTTTAAGTCAATCGGTGTTAAGCAAGCACATAGCAGCCATGGAAGACGAGCTCCATACCAAACTGTTCGAACGAAACTCCCATAAAGTAAGCCTCACCGAACAGGGCAAGATCTTTCAGAAAGACGCAAGCTACATTGTAAGACGGTACGATTGCGCCGTAACGCATTTGCGCTGCCTTGAGGAAGGCTACACCGCCAACCTTGACATCTGCTATCTTCGCGGTGCGTCACGGCCTTTCCTGCACCTGTTCTTATCGAAAATGCGCAAATATGCACCCGAAGTGCACGTCAACTTACGGTGCTGCGAATTTTGGGAGATTCGGCTTTCCCTTGGATCGCAGAATCCCGATTTGGTTTTCAGCATGGACTTCTTCCCCGAGGCCCACGAAGTGTATCGCGTTGAGCCTCTTTATACGGATCGATTCGATGCGGTGGCAAGACCCGATCACCCCATTCACAAGGAGCTCGTTGACGGATACGTAAGCCTTGAATCTTTGAAAGACAAACTCATCCTTCTGCCCGACGAAGCGTCGTACGGGAACATGGCAACATTCATTCAAGAGTTTCTTCCTAATGATTTGCCTGAGAAAAACCTTGATTTCTATCCAGATGTCGATACCGCAATGCTGCGCGTGCATTCTTCCGATCGGATAGGATTTTCGTCGGAACACAACATACCGCTCTATCGAGACCTCGTTGATTTCATGCCTTTGGCCGGCGTTGACACATCATATGAAGTAAGTGCCTTCATCTCAAAGGACGACAAGCGACCAGAGCTCCAAACCTGCAACGAGATTATCGAAGAGCTGCAGCGCTACATGAAAAACCACCATTGGTAGAAAAAAGGACCCAGCTGGGTCCTTTTTAGAGAGGGGGGATGGCGAAAAAATGAAGGAGTTCACCACGAACATCCTTCAACGATTTTCGCTGCATATTCATAATAGCAAGTCATCCCCCTACTCCGCATATCACCCTTGGAATAGGACATCCCGAAAAAGAATAGAAGAGAATACGCAGATTATAGCGAGGCCTTACTTAAAAAATAGTGATGCGAAATCAGTGATAACTTCTAGCAAGAAAAAACCTTTGCAACGGCGCAGTAAACCAGCTATACTAGGCAATGTTGATTTTTGATTTCTGAGCTTCGGGAAAGCTCAAACTTCGCTTTTGGAGGGGACGGGGTTTTGATCTTTTCCGACTGAGAATAGCCGCGCCTTCGGGCGCGGTTTTTATTTTCCGGGACTTTTTGCACCCGTAGCACCTGCAGCACCGCACCGCAATCCACAACCCCCTGCCCCGAATGCGCGCGAAGCTTTCCTCGCCCTTGCCCCGCGTCTCCTGCACCTGCATCGACAAAACGTCAACCGCACCCGCACGATTGCTACCTCAAAGCAGCACTTATTCCCCAGTAAAAAGCCGGGAAAACCCTACGTCAAGCAGCGCGAAACAGGGATTGACGAATCCGCGCATCTGTCCATTGACACAGTGTCAATATCCTTCGTATGATGCAGAAAACGCAGACAGAAGCGTAAAATAGCAGCAGGGGGCGAATCATGAGCGATACGCGAAAGCAAGAAATCATCGAAGCCGCTCGTATGCTCTACGAGAAAAAGGGCCTCGCTCGCACGTCGGTAAAAGACATCACCGACGAATGCGGCATTGCCCGCTCGCTGTTTTACCACTACTTCCCCGACAAACACGCCGTTACGTCAGCAGTGCTTGACGATTACATTGCCGACTACATCGAATCGCTTCGGATGTGGAACGCCGAACGCGAAGTCGGCAACATCGAGCACGCTTTAGATGGCGTTGTGCAAGTGCTGCGCATGGGCGTATTCGAGGGCTCATCGTTTCGCCGATCGCTTGACACCAGCGAAAACGCCACGCTTTACCTGGAGTTCGTCAATCGCGTGGCCGACCAAACCACTAGCTACATCATTGACACCACCGTGCGCGATTATGCGAAATTGCACGATATCAAGATTGAGCACCTCTATGAAACCTTCTACATGCTGATTTTGGGCCTGTGCGGCTACATTCGAACACACCGCAACGTGCCCGATGAAGTGCTGAAATGCCTGATAGCGCAAACGCTTCACATGGAGCGTCTAAGCGAGCTTCCTTAGGGGGCACGCAGCAAACATGCCATTCAGACCGCGAGGTTGGCGCCGACAACGCGGCTTGCAAGGGGATAGGCAAAACAAAACAACAAGGAGGATGCCATGTTATTTCAAGTATATGGCGACACTGCTTTTTACCAATGGATCGGCTGGGCAATTGTATTCTTAGCACTAATCGGTCTCAACGAAGTTGCCCGCAGGTCGAAAATCGGCGGTATCACCTGCTTTTTCGTGATTCCCGGCATTTTGACCGTATACTTCATTGCCATCGCTGTCGGTGCTGCTTCAGGCGCCGAGTGGGCACTCAACAACCCAACGCATCTCTACATGAACAGTTGGTTCCATTACGCAAAACTCTACGCGGCAACCGCCGGATGCATTGGCTTCTTGATTCTGAAGTACCATTGGGGCCGCTTGGGCAAGGTCGACTGGTTCAAATGCTTCCCATTCGTCATTGTGGCCATCAACATTCTGATCGCCGTGGTCAGCGACTTCGAAAGCGCCGTGCGCGCATTCGGTACGACCTGGGTCTCTTCGGAAGGCGTGCTTCTGTACGGCGGCATGCACAACGTGTTTAACGGTATCGCCGGCATTCTGAACATCTTCGTCATGACCGGCTGGTGGGGCATTTACACGTCGAAGAAGAAGCAAGACATGCTGTGGCCTGACATGACCTGGGTGTTTATCATCAGCTACGACCTTTGGAACTTCTGCTACACGTACAACTGCCTGCCCACGCACTCTTGGTACTGCGGCCTGGCGCTGCTTTTGGCCCCGACCGTTGCCGGCCTGCTATGGAACAAGGGCGGCTGGATCCAGAACCGCGCCTTCACCTTGAGCTTGTGGTGCATGTTCTGCCAGGTAGTTCCCATGTTCGCGAACGACTCCGTGTTTGCCGTGCAGTCCGTGAATAACCCCGACGTGAACCTGGTTATCTCGGTAATTGCCCTGATCGCGAACATCGCCGCTGTGAGCTACGTAATCTATCGCGCAAAGAAGCTGGGCGTGAACCCGTACAAGCACGAAGTGTTCGTGGGTACGAAGGATTACGAGAAGGCCATGGCTCGCCGCGAAGAAGTTGCTGAATAGCAGCTACGACTTGCGAGGGGACTTGCAGCGCATTACCCTGGCACCACGCCATACAAGCAGGCGCTTCGCCGGCGAGTGAAGTGCCTGCGGATAATCGCAATCGATGCCGTTCCGGCAAACGATCGACCCGATGTGGCACAAACCAAAACTAAATAAAGACGGTTTCCGTCCTGCAGACAGCGCCCCGGACCCCTCCCCGAGGCGCTGTCTGCGTTTATGCGGGGTCAAAAGCTCACGAGGCGCGTAATTCTCCGTATCTACTCCATCGGAGAAACCATTACAGCCGAAGAACAGCAAGCTAACCGCAGCCTCAAACCATCTAAAGAAGTTGCATTATTCCAAATTAAGCATAATTATCACGCTCATTCAATGGGCAAAGAGAGAAGGGTTGGTTGTCTATCATAGATAGACAACCTTGCTTTTAAAAGCAAGCGCTCAGTGCCCCATGAAGAACGAGGAGTGAAAATGAAACGTATTTTAGCCCTATCCGTCCTTTGCTGCCTACTCTGCATCTCATTACTAGGATGCAGCAATGAATCATCTGCATCCGATTCATCTTCGTCGGCGGTAAACAAAATCGCAAGCTCTTCTTCAAATAGCACATCCGGAAATAGCGATGCATCCCCAGCGGAAACGGAAAAGAAAACGAATTCCATCAGCAATTCGAACGCATCTTCATCATCTAAAACCGAGAAAAAGATTCAAGATATTTCTCTGGGAGAAACCATATCAACAAAAGAATACGAGTTCACACTAAACAACGTAGAGCTGTCCTATGACGTTATCCCCGACAACCCACCATCATATTACAGGCACTATCCCGCCGATTCAGGCTATGTCTATCTATATGTCAACGCGACCATATACAACACAGGCAAGAAAAATCTATCATGCGACAAAATCTATAGCGTAAAGGCATATTACGCAGACGGCTACACCTACAACGGCTTCCCCATAGTGGAAGACACCGATGGCAATTTTACTTATGCAAACATCAGAGAGGTTGCCCAGCTTGAAGAAAAGGGCGTTCATAACCTTACGCAATGCCCCGAGGTTGTTGACAGCGACACCGATTCACCGCTGTACATCATCATAACCATGTCCGATAAAACGGAATACAAGTACGTTATAAGATAGAAAGGAAAACAAATGAAGAAATGTACCGCTCTTTCCGTTGCCGCTTTGTCTCTTGTCCTTGCAATAGCCCTCTGCAGCTGCGCCGGATCAAATTCTGCAAGCTCTTCCTCAAGCTCCTCAAGCGATGCAGCAAGCACGTCCATCTCGGCAAACACCCAAAAGGACGGCTCAATAGAGGCAACTTTGGAAACACCCTACACCGAGGAATATTGCGAGGTAACATTCAAGGGCGCCGAATGGCTTGACGAGATTACCTATAGCGGCGATCACACAACGTACACTGTTGCAGAGCCCCAAGAAGGCAAATCCTATCTCGTGGTAACGTGCGAAATCAAGAACACAAACACCGAGAGCATCGCTACCTATAATTTCATGAAAGCAGCCCTGTCTGCGGATAAGTATAACTTCGATGGAAAAGTCAGCAGCGCTGATGCCAACAATACGGATTGGTCTCTTGATCCACTTGACACAAGAGAGTTTGCCATCTACACGGCTGTTCCAAATGAACTGAAAGATAAGCCCATTACTCTAAAAGTTACCTTCTCCAAAGACCCCAACAAGACCCCGCAAAGCACGGGCAATGCAGGAAATGTCTACACGCTGGCATTCTCTAACTAGCCGAACTCAAAAGCATTCCAGAAAAAAGCGAGGGGCGGCAGAAGTCGTCCCTCGCTTTTTAGTTGGAATCAATTTGAGTTGGAAGCCGGCAAATCCCTTGCGCTGATGCGATGGTGGCGCGACCAGGGCAGCAGCCGCAACGGCACGACCAGGGCAAACACACAATTGCCGCAGCCTGGTGCTACAGAACGCGACGCTGCTCCAAGGCACGACCGAGCGTCACTTCATCGGCATACTCCAAGTCGCCGCCAACGGGCAAACCGCTGGCCAGGCGCGAAACCTTGATGTCAAGCGGCTTGATCAAGCGTGCCAAATATGTTGCCGTGGTTTCGCCTTCCACATTCGGGTTTGTGGCCAAAACCACTTCGCGAACATCTTCTTCGGCAAGCCTGCGCATCAACGCCGCAATATGCAGCTGATCAGGCCCAATGCCCTCCATGGGAGAAAGCGCGCCGCCCAACACATGGTAGCGCCCGAAGAAAACGCCCGTGCGCTCGATAGGCGGAATGTCACGCGGCTCTTCGACAACACACAAAAGTCCCTGGTCACGCTTTGATGACGAGCAAATTTCACACTCGTCACCTTGCGCATAATTGAAGCAACGCGGGCAAAAATGCACCGTATCCTTCACTTCCACAATGGCCTCGGACAAGCGCATGGCGGTATCGTAATCGGTGTTCAGAATCCAATACGCTATGCGTTGGGCGGACTTCGGGCCAATACCCGGAAGCCGCTCAAGCTCATCGAGCAGGGTTTGTATGGCAGGAGCAGCGAACATAATCCAACGAAGACCTTAGCGAATCCACGAATTGCAGTGTTGTAGTTTTATCTGTTTGAACAGGCTCAATGGCGCGCCTAAAACGGCAGACCCATGTTGCCCATGCCGCCCGTTACCGAGCTCATACGCTGATTGCCCATTTCGGCAACACCGCGCAGCGCCTCGTTCACCGCAGCAATAACCATGTCCTGAAGCATTTCCACGTCTTCAGGGTCAACGGCATCGGGAGCAATCTCGAGCGATTTCACGGAGCCGTCACCTGCGGCAACAGCCTTCACCATGCCGCCGCCCGCGGATGCCTCGAACTCCATCGACTTGATTTCTTCCTGTGCAATAGCCAGGTCGCGCTGCATTTTTTGCGCCTGCTTCATCATTTTTTTCATATCCATGAGTTTTCTCCTATCAAATAGGGCGCGTAACGTGCCACTTTCTTTCCCTTTTCATCGTTGCGTGCCGGGAGCCACCTTGCGCTCATCCGCACCCAATCGAAGCTTTACGCTTCTTGCACAACCACGCCCTCACCAAAACTCGAGGTCAGCATCTGCTGGAATTCCTCAAGGCCGATTGTCGGGCCATCGTCTTCAGGAATGGCGAAGGGGTCGTCTTCCCAAGGCGGAACTTCTTGCTTCGCGGGCTGACTGGCCGCTGCAGGCGTTGCCGCCGGGGCTGCCGCTGCAGACTCGGGCGCAGGCTGCGTTGCCGTGCCAGGTGCCGCTTCTCGCTTCTGAGCAGGCGGTTCGTCCTCATCGAAGGGCGGCTCGTCATCCCATCCGTACGAATCGAAGCCGCTGTACGCATCCAACGGCACTTCCTCGTACGCGTACGATTCCTCTTTCGCGTGCGCATGCTCTTCGGCACCCGGCGTTGCCCCATCGGGCGACCAGCCCGGCGTTGCCTGCGTCATCGCATCGGGTTTTTCCTCCGCTTCAGGGGCCAAAGCCGCTGCCTCCGTTGCCGGTGCTTGTTGTGCCGGCTGCGCTTTTCGTGCAGCGCCAGCCGAACCGCACGTGGTCCGCGTTATGCTCGAGAGGAATTCGGATTCGCGACTGACCTCGGATGATGCCGCCGATTGATCCGATTTCACAGAATCAGAAGCCGCTGCAGGGGTTGCCGCAGCGGCACCTGTAACGATTGCCGCGGAATCACTCGCAGCGGATGTCGCAGCACCTTCCGCCAACACGACAACAGGAATGCTTGCACCCGCAACGTGCGAAACAGCCTGTCGCAAATACTCCAGCGCGTCAGGCTTTTGCAGCATGGTCAGCGCGAAGGCATAATTCTGCCGAAACGTGATATCGAGTGAACCTTTTGCCTGATCAAAAGAAACATGAGCGCTCATAAGCAGCGAGGTGTACGCGGGACGATCGCGTTTGATTTCCGCAAACGCGCGCTGCCATATGCGTTGCACCACTGCAGGGTTTGCAAAACCTTCGAGCTTTTTCGCCGTTGCAGCAGTCGCGACACTTGTCGGTGCTGCAGCCGAAGATGCAGCCGGCGCAGACACGGACGTGGGAGTGTGCACCGAAGCAGATACAGCAGTAGATACGACGCTCTGAACAGCAGATTTACGGTCTTCCGATTGAGGCTCAACCGCTCGGACAGCGTTGCCTTCATCCGGTTCCACCCGAGGAGCCGCCGCAGGGCGCGGTTCGATCGCCGGTGCCGTCTGGGTAGCAGCCACGGGAGCCGCCGCGCGCGGCTCAGCTGCCACCTGCACCGCCTGTATAACCGGAGCAGCCTGGTCCGCAGCTGCAGACACCGCAGAGCCCGCTACCGATGCAATCCCTGCCCCACCGGCCGCGACAGCCGCTATCGGACGCTGCTCCAGCGCTTCCACGCGCTCAGCCAACGACTCAAGTGTTACATCACTTGCGGGATGACAAATCTTCGTAAGCGCGATCTCAAAACACAGACGCGCATTCGTTGCCTGCTTCAGTTGCACCATCACGTCGCCGAGCGTTTCCAACATATACGATAAACGCTCGGGAGCAAAACGTTTTGCCTGGTCAATGATTTGCGGACGCATTTCATCCGCAACCGAAAGCGGCGCCTTAGCGCCCGCCATCGCAAGGAAATACATATCGCGCACGCGCTGCGCCAAATCCGCCGTCAAACGCGCGAAATCGCCACCCGTCTGCGCAAACGAGTCAACCCACATAAATGCCGCCGCAATATCGCGCTTGGCCAGCGCGTCAATGGCAGCCGTCAAATCGCACGCCGCCTGCGTACCGCCCAACTGCTGAACAACGGCAACCGACACGGAGCCTTCGCCAAATGCAATAGCCTGCTCAAGGGCGGTCAGAGCATTGCGCAAGCCGCCATCGGACCTGCCGGCGATGATCTCAAGTGCTTCGCGCTCGAACTCCACACCTTCCGCTTGGCAGATTTGCGCCAAGCGATTGGTCATCCCCTGGTTGTCAATGCGACGGAAATCGAAGCGCTGGCAACGCGACAAAATAGTCTCGGGGACTTTCTGCGGATCCGTGGTGCACAGGATAAACACCACATGACCAGGGGGTTCTTCCAGCGTCTTCAGCAGCGCATTGAACGCCGCCACCGAAAGCATATGGACTTCGTCAATGATGTACACCTTGTATTTGCCGCGCGTGGGGGCAAATTGCACGCGACTGATAATCTCCTCGCGCACGTTTTCTACACCCGTGCGACTCGCGGCGTCAAGTTCGTAGACATCGGGATGCTCGCCCTGGGCGATTTCCTGACAGCTTACGCAAGTTCCATCGGGGTTCGACGTAGGGCCGTTATCGCACAGCAAAGCCTTCGCCAAAAGTCGCGCCGTGGTGGTTTTACCCGTTCCGCGTGGGCCGCAAAAAAGATACGCATGACTCAGTTTGTCCTGGTCAATGGCGTTCTTTATGGTGCGTTCAATATGATCTTGACCCACGACCTCTGAAAAAACCTGAGGGCGGTATTTGCGATACAGAGCTTCGGCCATAGTATCCCCTAGTTTTGCGCGCTCGTATCCTGCGAGCCTTCGGTGTCCTTGGCGGCTGCGCCCTTACGTGCAGCAAGCGCCGCCTTCACCGCGCCAATAACGGCAGGAAGCACCGAGACGCCCACAATGCCCAGCACGATGACTTCGAAATGCTGCTGAACAAACGGAACGCCGCCGAAGAAGTATCCCACCAGCACGAAAAGGCTCACCCACGAAATGCCGCCGATGGAATTATACAACGTGAACTTACCGAAATTCATGTGGCCCGTGCCCGCGATGAACGGGGCAAACGTGCGGAAAAACGGCATAAAGCGCGTGATGACAATGGTCAGGCCGCCAAAGCGCTCGAAGAAGCTATCGAGCTTTGCCATGCGTTCGGGCGTAAGTGCCTTTACTTTGCCAGAATCGATGATGCGCTTGCCAAAAAAGCGCGCAATCCAGTAATTGGACGTATTGCCCAAAATAGCAGCAACATAGAACACGATAAGAGTGGTGCCCAAATGCAGGCCGCCTCCCTCGGCGGAAAAAACACCCGCCGCAAAAAGAAGCGAATCACCAGGCAAAAACGGGAAAAACACCAGGCCCGTTTCCACAAACACAATCAGGAAAAGCGGCGAATACACCCAGATGGGACCTAAAGCAACAATCCAGCTCGCAATAAAACCGCGCGGGTCTTTCAGCAGGTTTATGAAGAACTCTATGATACCCATAATGCCTTTCGGAGAAACATTTCCAGCAAGATGCGTCCGCGGGGGGGGCAGAAGCGCCGCCTGACCCATCGGACCTTTCCGTTTAGAGCGGATGCGATCCGCCCGCGCGAGAGCCGCGGCGTACTGGACGTACGTGAGGCTCGATGCAAGGCGTATGGAGCGCGCCGCCCTAAACGGAAAGAGAGTATTGCGAGTAGGCTTGAACGCTCGTCAGAGGTCCTTATGGCTGCTTCCTTCCGGACCTGACCAGGTTCGAGGCATGGCGCCGTTCAAGCCCATTCGAAATACTCTCAGTCAAATGCCCTCATAGTATACCCGATACCCGCGCACGCGAGCCGCATAACCTTGCTCTGTACATAAAAAAGCCCACAGATGTCGCATGGAACCACGCAAACGCCGCAAAGCACGCCGAGAAAGAATCATCAACCCACCCGCGAAGGCCCTCTTGTCGAAAAATCGAGGCAAATGCGCAAAATATTCCAGTACGGGGTAGGTCGGAAACATGAATAGCGTCATTCGGAGCTGCAAGAGCAGATTGCATCCTGCAAAAGCCCAGGTCGCGAAAATCGTCCAGCAGCGAAACGCACGAACGGCCGCTCTTCACCTACCCCGTACCGTCATATTTTGCGCATTCGTAGCTAAAAAACGACAACATGCCGCAAAACTACGCGCGAAACGCCTTTTTCGCAGAAGAAACGGAGTACAAGCTGCCCGAAACAACAATCAAGTCATCAGGACTGGCAAGCTCCCTAGCCTTATCGCGTGCATCCTGGAAACTTTGCGCCTCTGCCACCGGCACATCCGTGCGTCCGCAAGCGGCACACTTCTGGCGCAAAACCGCAGCTAGATCCGCTGCGGGAAGCGCACGCAGGTTCGGCGGCGTCATGGCAACAAAGCCCTGTGCAAAATCTGCAAGCGTCTCAGTCATGGAGTCGTAATCCTTATCCGCAAGCAAACTGAGCACCACCCAAGGCGCCTTACCAGGGAAAACGTCTTCACATGTACGACGAAGCGCCTCAATGCCTTGCGGATTATGCCCGCCATCGACCACGATCCACGGCGTACCGGGCTTATGCGGGAACACCTCGAAACGCCCCGGCCAACGAGCAGCTTGGATACCAGCGCGAACGTGCTCTGGCGAAATATTCCAACCACGCTGCTGCAGCGCGCGAATAATCTCAATGGCAAACGCCGCATTTCCTGGCTGGTACTCGCCCAAAAGTGCTGTATGCAAATCCTGGTATTCGCCGTAGGAGAACGTGCGAACAATTAACTCGGCGCCATCCTCATCAGGCACAAGAGCGGTGTTCCCCGTACTCAACCGCGAAAAATCAGGCTGCGCAACCAGCGAGCCCACTTGAGCAGCAGCCTGCACAATAACCACAGCGGCTTCGGGGTCTTGCGGATAGCTTACTACCGCAGAACCCTGTTTGATGATTCCTGCTTTTTCGCCTGCGACCTGCGCCAATGTGTCCCCCAGAAGGGCGGTGTGGTCAAGTCCGATGCGCGCAATGGCGCACACTTCGGGCGCGTCGATGATGTTCGTGGAGTCAAGACGGCCGCCCAGACCCACTTCCAAAACAACAACATCGCAGTTACAGCGCGCAAAATGGCACAGCGCAACAGCCGTCATCAGCTCGAACTCCGTAGGATGCTCGCCTGTTTCGCGCTCAACCTCTTCTGCTTTTTCTTTCACGCCAAGCGTAACTTCGGTCAGCTCGTCCGTGGAAATAAGCTGGCCGTTCACCTGGATACGCTCCTCAAACGTTTCAATGTAAGGGCTGGTGAACATGCCTGTCGTATAACCAGCTGCTTGCAAAATATGTGCCGTATATACGCAGGTCGAACCTTTGCCATTCGTTCCCGCAACATGCACGAACTTCAGCTGATCTTGCGGATTACCCAGCTTCTTCATAAGAAGACGCGTGCGATCTAGCCCCAGGTTCACTGTTTGCCAACGCGGCGTGTTTATGTAAGCAACGGCATCGAACTGTTCCATGAAACCCTCCAAAAGCGCAGGTAGACGCAATAAAACCAAAGCGGCGCAACGGAGCACGGCGGAAACACCGGCGGTCGCTGCAGCGCCCCATTACAATATTCGCAAGTTTATCGCTCTTGGCGCAACAATTCACCCAAAGTAGCAAAATCCTGCTCAAGTGCTGACTGTTTCGTTCTATCGTAAATCGCCGCGGCGGGATGATAGATGGGGAACACCTTGAACTTCCCCGCCTGTTGCAGCTTGCCGCGCAAATGCGTAATGCCGACATCGGTTTTCAGGATAAACTTCGTGGCGAAGTTACCTAGCGTCACAATAAACTCGGGATCGATGGTGCGCGTCTGCTCGCGCAAAAACGGCGTGCAGAGCTCAATTTCTTCCGGGCGTGGATCGCGATTGCTGGGCGGACGGCACTTAAGCACGTTAGCAATGTAGATATCATCGCGCGCCAAACCAGCAATTTCCAGCATGGCATTCAGGTTCTTGCCTGCCGCTCCCACAAAAGGCTCGCCCTGTAAATCTTCGTTTTTACCAGGAGCTTCGCCAATCAGCATGACGCGCGCTTGCGGATTTCCCACACCAAACACCGTTTGTGTGCGGCCATCGGCAAGCGGGCATGCGTGGCATGCGCACACTTGCTCGCGAATTGTTTCCAAAGGAATATGGGGCTTGCTCATCTGTGTCACCTTGCTTGTTGTTCTCGTCTTGCTCTTCGCCATTTGCCGCCCGCGTCAGGGCCCCGCAAGTCCGCGCGTCGCACATCTACACGTACAAACGCGGCATGCGATGGCTCAGCCCAATGGTTATCTCGTGTGGAATGGTGCCGCATTCCTGCGCCATCCAGTCAATAGTGACCTCGGCATCGCCCTGCTTGCCCACCAGCAGCACCTCATCGCCAACCTGCGGCAGGCGCGGATTGACTTCACGCCGCAGCGGAAGGTACTCGAACATGCACTGATCCATGCAGATGTTACCCACCTGCGGATGCAGGCGGCCTTCAAAAATCACGCTCGTTTTACCTGATAGAAGGCGATTAAAACCATCGGCATACCCCAAGGGAAGCGTGCAGATATGCGAGCCACCGTTGCTGCGATAATGCAGGCCGTAGCTCACGCCGTCGTTTATACCCAGCGTGCGCGTGTCCGTAATGCGCGCATGTACGCTCATTGCCGGCTGCAAATCGTAGAACCCGCGCGTCTCCACGCAGGGGTGATAGCCATACAACGAAATGCCCAAACGCGCCATGTCGAAATGCACATTGGGATAACGCAGCAGTGCGGCCGAATTCGCGCAATGGACAATGCCCGGGTCAAAACCGGACGCCTGAATCGCATTCACTGCGTCCACGAAACGACGCGCCTGAATCTCAAAATCGAACGTTTCCGCGCAATCCGCCGTGGCGAAATGCGTGAAAACGCCCTTCAGTTCAAGCTGCGCATGGAAACTCACGTTGCGTAAAAACTCAACGACCTGGTCATAACGGACGCCAATACGATTCATACCCGTGTTGACAGCCAGGTGATACGGCGCCGTAACGCCATATGCGTTTGCGGCCTCGGCATATTCAATGGCAAAATCGGGCGAATAAATGCTCGGCATAATCTTGTAACCCAAAAGCAGCGGAATAGCTGTTTTCGGTGGCTCGCACAAAAGAAGAATTGGTGCGTTGATCAGGGCTTCGCGCAACTCGATGCCCTCTTGTACCGTAGCAACCGCCAAATATTCGGCACCGGAATTCAGCGCCGTTTTTGCCACGCGCACCGCCCCGTGACCGTATGCATCGGCTTTGACCACCGCGCACAAGCGGCAGTTATACCCAATTTGGTTCTTGCTCACACGCACGTTGTTGCGAATCGCGTTCAAATCGATTTCCAACCACGACCAGCGCCTGTCAATAGGTTCAATCTCTGCCAATTTTTCGGGGTCAAACGTCAAATGACCCCCAGTTTCCTGCGACGGCGATTCCTCTTTATGGGGAAGACGCGCGCTTGACATGGTGTTTTTCTTAGCAAAACCCGTGAAGCCATTTATGAGCTCTTCCACTGGCTTTCCTTTCTGGTCGAGCTTTTTGTTCGTGCATATTTCTTGAGGGACCGCAGAAGCAAAGCTGCTGCGAGCGAAGGCATCAGCGTGGGCGGCGGTACCGTTACGCTGATCCGCTTCGCGCCCGCCGGCAGCGAAGGCATCGGCGCAGGAAGCGGTACCGCCACCGCGAGCGTTGCCACCGCCGCAACCAACGGCGCGACCCGCAGCGGGAGCTCCAGCACTGCACCCTTCGACACACGCAGAGCCCGCCGCTTTCGCAACGGGCTCTTGCGTACACGTCTCCCCCGAGCGCGCCTGTTGCGGCGCGTTTTCCTGCGAGCGTTGCAGCATCTTACGAGCAGCAGCCGCGTTCCGATGTTTTCGGCTTGCCTTGGACACTAATGTCCGCCGCCCGCCATCATCTTCACGGCATGAGGCAAAACGCCCTCGATACCCGCCCAATTTTCACGAGCGGCTTTCTCGCTGCCCGGCAGGTTAATCACAATGCAGCTACCGCGCTGCATGCAAACGGCGCGCGAAAGCATGGCATTCGGCGTGATCTGCAGGCTATACGCACGCATGGCCTCGGCAATGCCGGGAACATTGCGCTCGCAAACGTCAGCCGTTGCCTCGGGCGTAACATCGCGCAGAGAAAGACCGCTTCCGCCGCAGGTCAACACAATGTCGGCATGCAGTTCATCGGCACCGTGCACGATCTCGGCAGAAATTGCCGCACGATCGTCCTTCACCACAACGTGGCTCAGGCACTCCCAGCCCTTCTCGGCAATAAGCGCTTCCAGGGCCGCTCCTGCCGTATCCTGCTTCATGCTGCGCGTATCAGAGCAGGTCACAATCGCAAATGTGGGTTTTTCCACAGACATAGTGCACCTTGCCTATCGCTTGATGTTGTAGAACGCCTTCATACCGGCGTACTGCGCGGAGTCGCCCAGCTCTTCCTCAATGCGAAGAAGCTGATTATACTTGGCCACGCGGTCGGAGCGGCACGGGGCGCCCGTCTTAATCTGACCGGTGTTGCACGCAACGGAAAGGTCAGCGATGGTGGTATCTTCCGTTTCACCAGAACGATGGCTCATGACGCATGCGTAACCCGCCTGCTTTGCCATTTCGATTGCCTCGAGCGTTTCCGTGAGCGAACCAATCTGGTTTACCTTGATCAGAATGGCGTTTGCGCAACCCAGCTCAATGCCCTTGGCCAGGCGCTTGGAATTCGTGACGAACAAGTCATCACCCACCAGCTGCACGCGGTCACCAATGCGATCGGTCAGCATCTTCCAGCCTTCCCAGTCCTCTTCGGCCATGCCATCTTCAATGGAGATAATCGGGTACTTGTTGACCAGCGCCTCCCAGTAATCAACCATCTGTTCGCGCGTATATTCAACGCCTTCACCAGCCAAAACGTACATCTGACGCTCGACATCGTAGTACTCAGTAGAAGCGGGATCCATGGCGAACATAATGTCGGAACCCGGCTTGTAGCCTGCCTTTTCGCACGCCTCAACAATGTACTTCAGCGGCTCTTCGTTCGTCTTCAGATTCGGAGCAAAGCCGCCTTCGTCGCCAACGCCGCCGCCCAGGCCGGCATCGTGCAGAACCTTCTTCAGCGTGTGGTAAATCTCAGCGCACCAGCGCAGCGCTTCGCGGAACGTGGGAGCACCCACCGGCATGATCATGAATTCCTGGAAGTCAACGTTGTTGTCGGCATGCACGCCACCGTTCAGGATGTTCATCATGGGCGTGGGCAGAATGTGCGCGTTTGCGCCGCCCACGTATTTGTACAGCGGAACCTGCAGGGAGTCAGCCGTAGCGCGCGCAACAGCAAGCGATGCACCCAGAATGGCATTCGCACCCAGAGCGCCCTTGTTGTCCGTTCCATCGACCTCAAGCAGAGCATAGTCAATGCCGCGCTGGTCTTCGGAATCGAAGCCATACAGCGCCTCGGCGATTTCGGTGTTCACGTGGTCAACGGCATCAAGCGTGCCTTTGCCCAGGTAGCGGTCCTTGTCGCCGTCACGCAGCTCAACGGCCTCGAAAGCGCCGGTAGAAGCACCCGATGGCACAGCCGCACGACCCATGGAGCCGTCGTCCAAAACGACCTCGACCTCAACGGTAGGGTTGCCGCGCGAGTCAAGAATCTCACGACCATACACATCAATAATGACGCCCATTGCATCCTCCTTACAGGATTGGTTTTAATGACACGCTCTTTATTGTAACACCATGCGAATCCGCAAGCCGCTTTGAGAGCATTTTCCTAGGTAAAAGAAGATAACGGCGAAGAGCTGCCCCGCGCAATTCCTGCAGGGAAAAACGGCGGCAAGGGAATGAGCCGATATGCAACGCTTTGGATAAGCTGGGCGAACCACAAGCCCGAAGAATCATTATCCAAGCAGAGTCCGTTCGGCGAATCCCTTGCCGCCTCTGCAAGCACGTAACTGAATTCATGTTGTTGAATTTTGCGATCGAAATTCGAAGTTGTGGTCGGTTGGAAGTAGGTCGAAACCTTGATGTCGGCTCAACTGTATAATTAATCTCAACAGAGCATTGTTCTGAACTGGTGCTTTGTAAATCCCGTGTTTCGCAAGCACAACACTCGGCAGAAAAAATGCCCGATTCGCACCTGCGACCTACTTCCAACCTGCATCAACTTCGAATTAGCGAGCCATTTTTCAACAACATGGAATTCGCGCGATGGCAAACCGTCGGAAAAGCCGAAATTGTTGACAAAAGGTGGGGTAATTTGTCAACAATGCGAAAACAACTCCGTCACTTTTTAGCATGCGGGCGCGGGGCGCCATAACAGCGGGCGTCCATGGCGCATCCCAACACATCCGCCTGATGAAACAAGCGCACGAAAAGCGGAATGAACACCCCACCCCATGCCTTCATGCGCTCGAACAGCGATCCATCGTCCAACTGCGCGCCCCTACTCCGATGAGCTGCCGCAACGGTGTTGAACTCCTGCGCAATTACGGGGATAAAACGAAGTACCAGCGAAAACACAAGCGAAATATCGCGAACTGGAACGCCCAGCCGAACCAGGGGCGCTAAAAACCACGAAGTAGCATCAACCACCGCATTGGCCGGCGTGGTAAACGTAAAGAGAAGGCTCAGGTAAATCAGGATGAAGATACGCAGGCCCAAAACAGCACCACGCACGAGACCTGCAGGAACAACGCCAAACGTGCCCAACAACACAAGGGGATTGGCATCTGCCAGCCAATCGTCGGCAACACCATAATACGCGAACAGCGCATCTTGCGTGGCATACACATCGAATGAGAACCCGTTGAACAGCACGGGAAACAACATGAACACCAGCGCGGCAGGCAAGAACGCACAATAAGCATGAGCCGGTACGTGCGAAAGCACCAACAAAAGCAACAGTAACGCCCCACAAACAAGCATTCCCGCAAGCGTTCCCACCCAGAAAATGCCTATCGTAGCAAGCGCAAGCAAGACAATCTTCAAACGCACGTCCATGCGATGAATAATCGAATTTCCCGCGTAATATGTTTTCAGCGTAATGTTCATAAGGCAGTATTTTACTTCATGAGCGCACCGCTAAAGTAAACAAGCGCACCTGCGCACACATCGAACATGGAGAGGCAGCTGGACCACAACCACTCCATTGCGCCCGCGCACAAACAAAAGCTACATCGCAGCAAAGCAAACAACATGTTCGTGAAACGCAAAAAGGCAGGACGTTGCCCCCAAAGGGACTTCGCCCTGCCTTTCAAAGCATTTCAAAAGAGTTGAAAAGAGTTGGAAGGATTCACTTACTCAGCGAATTACTTTTCCTCGGCAGCTTCTGCCTTCTCCTCTTCGACTACTTCCTTGGCCACCTCTTCGACAACCTCTTCAACAGGCTCGGCAGCAACTTCCGCTACGTTCTCTTCCTCTGCAGGTGCCTCTTCGACAACCTTCTTCGGAGCAGCCTTCTTGGCGGGAGCAGCCTTCTCTTCCTTCTTAGCAACCGGATCGGTGCAAAGCTCCATGATAACCATGGAAGCATTGTCGCCCTTGCGGTAACCAAGCTTCATGATGCGGGTGTAGCCACCTTGACGGTCGGCGAACATGCCCTGCTCAACCTTCTCAAAAATCTCGCGCACGAGCTCTTTGTCGTTGCCCAAGGCAGCGATAGCCAGACG
>CAKTXN010000016.1 GCA_934630905.1 uncultured Eggerthellaceae bacterium | reverse complement strand
CCCCCCTATTTCGTAGCGCATACTCCTTCTGGAAAGCAAATAGCACGTCGTGCCGCTGTATCCTCCAGAATTGGAGGCAGATGAATGAGGTGAGATTCCTCGCGAGTGGGTCACCGTGATATCGTTTCTGAAGTCGATGGCAAAGAAGAAACGATTAAGCCGGATCTCTGAGGCGGTAAAAAGGCACTGCCCGCACCGGGGTCTGAGCGTAAAAACAAGCGAGAGAGCGAAAGCAATCAGGTTGCGCCAGCACTTCCTTCGGGGGTGCTGGCGTTTTGCGTTTGCCGAAAAAGGAGAGCGGTCTGTATTGGGACCAAGCAAACAAAAGGAAAGGAAGGGGTACATGGCAAACGAAAAGAACCGTACGAAGCATCGCGTGTTGCGCATGCTGCTCTCGTTGGTGCTGGTTGCGGGTCTGCTGCCAGCGCTGCCGGCGATAGCTCTTGCCGACGACGCAACAAACGCAGATGTTGCCGACTTGGGCAGCGTTCACGTAACGGTGGAAAACGCTACTTGGTCGAAAGCCGATGGCGCGCCCTGGGAAGGCATGCTCGTTGACACCCAGGTGGCGCTCAAAGAAAATTCAACGATGATGAGCTGCATTGTTGATGCACTTACCGCCGCTGGATACGAGCAGAAAGGTGCCGATTCGGGTTATATTAGCTCCATTAACGGCATTGAGGAAATGGATGCTTCTGATGATTCCGGTTGGATGGGTACGCTCAACGATTGGTTCACCGACAAAGGCTTTGCCAACTACACCGTTGCTGCTGGCACACTGAAGGCAGGCGATGAAATTGCGGTGCAACATACCTGCGATTTGGGTGCCGATATTGGCGGCGCATTTGGCGACGGCAACAAGAAACTGAAGGCCATCGCGCTTTCCGCGGGCGAGCTTGCCCCCGGTTTTTCGAGCGAAAACCATGCGTATTCTATGATCTTGCCTGCCGATACGACTGAGCTTACGGTAACGCCGACGGCTGCAAACAAGCAGTTTCAGGTTCACATTTGGGCAAACGGCACCGAGTACGGTCGTAAAGATGCAATTCCGGTAAAAAAGGGTGACGTTATTTCTTTGAAGGTGGGCAACCAGGGCGATGAGTCTCCCGAGGTCTATACGATTGAACTGCGTGAGGCGGGTACGCTGCTTACCGCTGGCTCGGCTACGCTGACCACTGTCAAAGAAGATGGTTCTGCGGGAGATGCAGTTGAACTTTCTCTTGACGCGTCATCAAATGCCTTCTCGGGAACGCTTGCAAACTATACGCATTTGAGGCAGTACAATGATTCTGGTTTCACGGTGACATTGACGGGCTTACCCGAAGGCGCAACGGCTCAATTGATGGATGCAACGGGCAATGTGCTGAGCGATTTTGCGAACGGTACTGCAACGACAGCCGCCGATTGTTTTCCAGGCGGCGGCTCCGCGATGTTCTATATTGCGGTAACGACGCAGGACAAAGCGGAAATCTACAAAATGACGCTGACAAAGCCCGGCAATTATGCTTGGAAAACCTTCAATTTTACGGGAACCCCCGCCTTTAGTGAGGACAACGTCTTCTACGGGCAGCCCGAGGGCACGCTGTTCCAGGCCGACGAAAGCGGCAACCGTACCGACGCTATCGGATATTCCAAGAACTGCTGGAATTACGTGGCGTATGTCTCTCCGCAGGTAGGCACTTTTGGCATCACGAAACTCTCCGACGCCATGCAAGACACCGGGCTAAACTCCTTGAAGACTCAAATTCTTGTAGATGGCGAAGTCTACGTGAAGCAGGCTGCAGCTGGCAAAGCTGCGATGATGACCTTCGCGAAGAAGCCGGTAGCGCTTACGAAGGAGACAACGGTTATTGAAGTCGTTGCAAACCACAAATCAAACAGCAAGGTGGAGATTCGCACCACCATAACGGTGCATGTGGTGAAAATTGCTCCATCGGAATTGGCTACCAAGATTGATGCATTGCCCGATTTGAGCAGCTTGACTTACGCAAGTGATTACAAAGTGGTCAAGAACCTTCAGCGGGCATATGATGGGTATACCGACGAAGAGAAAGCGCAAATTTCTTCGGATACTGTTCAAAAATTGCAAGATTCAGTGAGCCGTGTTGAGGAATTAAAGGTTCGCCACGAAACGGGTGTGCAATCTTGGATTGCTCAGGTGAACGAATTCGCTGGGAAAGTGACTGCCGAAAACTACGCTCAGTATTATGATGCTGTTCAGGACGCGCAGGTGAAATACCTGGAGCTTTCCGATGCGCAGCGCGCTGAATTCGCTGTACAAGCGAACCCTGAAAATGCGGCGGTGAAAAACGCTTTCGAAGAGGCATATTGCGTTGTGAACGAGCAGTCTATTTTGGATGGTAGCTCCATTGGCAAGCCGACGGAATATTGCGACGATTTCATGATGAGCGCTAATCACTATAATTTGGATTTGGGCCACGAAGATACGTACTACCCTGCGGTCTTCCGTGAAATTTGGACGGATCGTCCTACCAGCCTCTATTTGTCATCTCTTGCTGTAGAAAGAGGTCTGCCTTACACGTTGCCGGGAATTTTGCAATTCGACATCAAAGACGAGAGCATTTTTGAAATCAAAGAAGTTGAAGATGTCTACAATGACCAAGGTTTGGGTGGCGGAAACAGTTATCCGGCCATGAAATATTATCTTGTGCCCAAGAAAGCTGGTACGACCACTTTTACGGTGACATTTACCGATAAGGCGGGCAATTTCATGGGACAAATCCCCGAGATTCCCGTGCATGTGAACAGCGCCGACGAGACCGCCATTGAGAATTTGAACAAGAACCTGACGAATTTCACCTCGTTGGATTACACCAGTAAGTATGACAACTGGACCTACGATTACGGTACCGAAGGGGCGGCGTTCTCCTTTAAGGTGAATGGGGAAAATCCTCAGGTGAGCGTTTACAATTATCTGCAGTACAACGATGATGGCACACCGGTGAAAACAAACTATGTTCCCGATGAGGATGGTAATGTGACCGTTTTATTGAAGGATGGATACAACGGCATTGAGGTCACAGCTAATTATCAGGGAAAAACCGTAACCCAGGTTTACTCGCTCAAAGGCAAGGTGACCCGTTACGTTTACGAGAATATCTCTCGCCCTGGTGAGGAATTGCGTACGGGTGATACTGCTGGAACATGGATTATCGGCCGTCCGATTAACATGCATAAAATTTTGCGCATCTACAACCCGACGATGAAAACAACGTTCCTTACGGACATGCCGATGCAAAGCACGGTTACTTCCGATGATACGCGGGCCGTCTATCGCAAAACCGCGGATGGCAAATTGCGACAAACGGATAATCAGCCACGTGTTGCTGCGCCTTTGACGAGTTCTGGTTCGATTGTGCTTACCAAGGGCTACTCCGATAATCGCGGTTATGGATCTGCTCCCGATAGTGAAGGCGATCAGGGCAATACCGGTGGGCTTGCTTCATCCACAAGCTTTGGTTTTGGCTGCTTGGCAGACATAACGCTGAACGTTGCAGAAAACGATGGGTATCAGCAAGAAGCAAAATACGAAACCCAGGTAACGAATGATGGTGTTGTGAAGGCAGGAGAAGAAATCACCGTTTCGGTGCCTTCGTTGCCTGTTGAGCAATTTACTCAAGAAAAGTATCTGATGTACGGCACCTTTAATTACGCTACTACGATTCCTGGTGCGACGAAAATCGTATCAAAATGGTCACGCGGTACCGATTCTTGGTGGGAAGAGGGCACGACGCCGGTTGCTCCCGAAGTTGCGTTGAAGAATATTACGTTTACCGTTCCCAAGACGACGCCCGCGGGCACCTATCGCATTTATGGCGGAAACATTGACGCGACCTATCGTTCTGGTGGCGAGGCGTTTCTCGATGAATATGCCACGCTCTATCAACGGGAGATAAGCGATTTGACGATTACGGTTACCAAGGGCGACATAGAAGCTGCAGAGGACTTGATCGATGCGATTGGGCCCGATGTAACGCTTGACTCTCAAGATGCAGTCGATGCGGCGAAGGCGGCATACGATGCCCTGAGCGATGACGATAAGGCGCTGGTCAACGCTAATAAAGTAGCGGCCCTAGACGCTGCTTTGGCAAAGCTTGATCAGATTAAGCAGCAGCTTCCTGTAGCAACGCTTTCTGTTGCGATGCGCGATAGCGCCGACAAAGCTCCTGTTCGCGTAGGTGATACCGTGACGGTTGACATAACGGCAACCGCTACCGAAACCGCCGATGGCAGCCTTGCGGCGCTATCCGCTACGCTGGATTACGATCAAACGGTGTTCGAGCTGATAAGCGTAACGAAAGGAGCAGGTCTTTCCGAAGGTGCTTCGTTTATGCCTGAAGGGGGTGCCGCTGAAGCGACGTTTAGCTTTTACGGCAACGAAGTTTCCGCTGAAGAATCAGGCGAAGGAGGTTTCGTGGTAGCGACGGCCACGCTTCGTGCACTCAAGGCTGCTGATGGGGCTACGGTTGGCGTGAAAGACGCTTTGGGCGCCCTTGCTGGAGAATCCCTTGATCGCGTGGTTGCCGCGGGCGATGCTGTATCTGTGTCGGTATTGGCGAACGCCCTGCGAGGCGATGTGAATGGCAACAGCCGCGTGAATATCGTGGATGCCCAGATTGTCTACGATATGGCAACTGGTTGCTATGGCGAGGGGTATGCAGCGATGCTGCTTCCTGATGGTTGGACGTATGCAACGCTTTTGTGGGCTGCAAATGTCAACGCCGACGAAGCCATTGATGCTGCAGACGCTTTTGCCATCCAACATTTCGTGCATAGTGGCACTTGGAGATAATCGGATAGGTTAAGGTTCAAGGTTTTGAGGGACCGGCGAGGAGGCATGTTCTCTTCGCCGGTTTTTATTTCCGGCGCTCTGATGATTTTCGCAACAGCGGCGCTTCCGTTGCCTGAATGTCCAAATTCGCTGGATAATCGCTCGATAGCTGGCTGTTGGCAACGCCTTCCTTGGGTCTTCTCCCCAAAAAATTGGCAAGTCTCCTTTAGTTTCGCGTGATTTAACGGCTTTGAAAACAGCCGCGCTACCAGAGATGATAAACTGCGCAGAAACATAATGCATACTTGCGTCTACGCTGCGCGTTTGCTGGTTCGGTGGGGCTTCAGGAATCCGCTTCCGCAAGCCGCCCGAGAACGCATGCAAGGGGAGTGGTCATTGCTTCTGCTGTGCGGCGAAACGCAAAAAGATATGGTAGAGGAGAAACGAAAATGTCGCTGCCTGCATCTGATTTGAATAAAAAGCCTGATTATCGAACCACAATGGAGCTTGGTGCGGTGTTGCCCAAAACCGCCGAAGTGAAAAACGACCATCTGTTCATTGGTGGCGTGGATATGGTGGAGCTGGCGCAGCAAGAGGGCACGGCGCTCTACGTGTTCGACGAAGCTGACCTGCGCGATCGCATGCAGCAATACGAGCGCGCCTTCCGCTCGCGCTATGAAAACTCCGATATCGTGTTTGCCTCAAAGGCGTTTTGCAACAAGGAAGTGCTGCGCATTGTGAACCAGGAGGGCCTGTGCCTGGACGTTTCCGGCGGCGGCGAGTTGGCGTGCGCCCAGGCGGTGGGCTTCCCCATGGAAAACGTGGTCATGCACGGCAACAATAAAACGCCGCGCGAGCTGGAAGAAGCCATTTCCGCGGGGGTCGGCCGCATTGTGCTGGATAGCCGCATTGAGCTTTCGCGCGTGAATGAGATTGCGGCGCGCCTGGGCAAGGTGCAAGACGTGCTCATGCGCATAACGCCTGGTGTAGAGGCCGATACGCACGAGTACATTCGTACGGGTTGTGAGGACTCCAAGTTCGGCTTCACCATGAAAAACGACTTCGCGTTCAACTGCGTGGGCGATGTTCTGGCCGCGGAAAACGTGCGTCTGCTGGGTTTTCATTGCCATATTGGATCTCAGATCTTTGCGCTTACGTCGTTTCGCGAAGCGGTGCAGGTCATGACAGAGTTCGTGCTGCGCGTGAAGGAAAAGTACGGCTTTGTAACGAAGGAGCTGGACATGGGCGGCGGCCTGGGCATTGCTTACACGGCCGATGATCGCCCGTCGAGCATCGATGAATTTGCCGAGTGCACCGTAAGCGCCGTGCGTGATTTCTGTGCGCACTACCAGCTGGAGGAGCCGCGCATTATGGTGGAGCCGGGTCGCAGCTTGGTGGCAAACGCCGGCGTGACGCTCTACACCGTGGGTATCTTGAAAACGCTGCCGGGCATTCGCAAGTACATTGCGGTGGACGGCGGTATGTCTGACAACATTCGCACGGCGCTCTACCATGCGCAATATGAGCCGACTATTGCCAACAAGGCTGGTCAGATGCGTACTGAGATTGTCACGCTCTGTGGCAAGCATTGCGAAAGTGGCGATGCTGTAGTTGTTGACATGCCGTTGCAGCAGGCGGAGCTTGGCGACATCGTGTGCGTTTTCGCCACGGGTGCGTACTGCTACACCATGGCCAGCACGTATAACGGACAGCCTCGGCCGGCCATCGTTTTTGTGAAAGACGGCGTTGCCCGCACGGTTACGCGCCGCGAGACATACGCCGACTTGTTGGCGCGCGACCTGTAGGGACGTAGGAGCCGGCAGGCGCCACCGCGACGGGCGGTGCCGCGGGCGGCAAGCTTGCGCTCGCAGGTGAGCGGCGGCTGCCTGTACGTGTCGCGCCCCGCGGGCGGCGGCTGCAAGCGGGTGGTGGTCGCTGTTGCTTGCGCCGTGCTTGCCAAACGGCGTTTCGCCTTGTAATTCCGCTCAAAACAGTCGTAACTTTTGTGTCGAGCCGCGTTGCATGCGCCGTTAGCTTTATAATGAGCTCCCAATGATTTCAACGAGGCGGGCTTCGTCTTCGCAGAAGCACTGCGTAAAGAGCGAGCCCCTTCGCGTTTACCAGAAAGGTACTCTTCCCATGGCAATTAAGATCGGTTTGGTAGGCACGGGCACAGTTGGCGGCGGCTGCTTGGACATCCTGGCGAACCACCATGATGACTTCAAGCGCTTTTATGGCCTTGACCTGCAGATTGTACGCGTGTGTTCGCGTGAGGCGGAAGTTGCAGAAGCTCACGGTCTGGGACATTTGTTTACCACCGATTTCCACGACGTGGTAAACGACCCCGAAGTTGACGTGGTCATTGAGCTTATTGGCGGCACCACGGCGGCGCGCGAGCTGGTCACCACGGCGCTGCGCAACAAGAAGCACGTTGTAACGGCGAACAAGGCACTCATGGCCACGTATGGCGAAGAAGTCATGTCGCTGGCAGAGGAAAATAACGTGGAAATCGCGTTTGAAGCCAGCGTGGGCGGCGGTATTCCTATCATCGATCCGCTGAAGCATTCGCTCACGGCGAACGGCATTAGCTCTGTCATGGGCATCGTGAACGGCACCACGAACTACATGCTCACGCGCATGTCGCAAGAAGGGCTGGCTTACGATGATGTATTGGCCCAGGCCCAGGCGTTGGGTTATGCCGAAGCCGATCCCACGGCCGACGTTGACGGTTTGGACGCCGCCGCGAAAATCGCCATTCTGGCGTCCATCGCTTTCCATTCGCGCGTGACCATCAACGATGTGCATGCGGAAGGTATTCGCAACATCAAACCCATGGACTTGGAAGCTGCGTCTGAAATGGGGTACGTGGTCAAGCTTCTGGCAATTGCGAACCGCACAGACAATGGCATTAGCGTGCGCGTGCATCCTACCATGCTGCCCACCAGCCACCAGCTTTCCAGCGTAAATGGTGTGTTCAACGCGATTTATGTTACGGGCGATGCCGTGGGCGAAGCCATGTTCTTTGGCGAAGGTGCTGGTGCGGGCGCAGCCGCAAGCGCGGTGATGGGCGACGTTATTGAGGTCGCGCGCCACATTAAGTTGGGTTGCGGCCCCCTTGTTGGTTGCACCTGCGTTGACAAGCTGCCCATTGTTCCCATTGAAGATTTGTGCTGCCGCTACTACATTCGCTTCACGGTTGCCGATCGACCGGGCGTTATGGCTGCCATGGCGGGCGTTTTCGCGAAGCACGGCGTAAGCCTGTACAGCGTTTCCCAGCGCGGTTCCGACGCTTCTGCCGAGCTGGGTAAAGTGTCGCTTTCGTTTGTGACGCACACTGCCGTTGAGAAATCCCTACGCGCTGCGCTGGCGGAAATTGCCAAGCTGGACGATGTTCAGCTGGATGAGCCGTCGGTCATCAGGGTTGTAAAATAGGGAAGGCCTGCATCATTATGCCTGATAGCGCATCTGTTGTTGCACCCAAGGGCTTGGGTGTTATTTTCGATTGCGACGGTACGCTCATGGATACCGTGGGCGGCTGGCGCGCCGTTGAACGCGAGTTTGCGCGCATGTGCGGTCATGAGCTTACGCTTGATGAGCTGAAGCTTTTGGGCACGTTCACGCTGCACGAGACGGGCGTCTTCTACCACGAGAATTACGGTTTAGGTAAAAGCCCTGATCATGTGGTTGAAATGGCAGACGAGATCCTTGTTGACTTCTATCGCACACAAGCTGAGCTGCGCCCCGGCGTGGGGGATTTTCTGGAAGGCATGGCGCGCGCGGATGTTCCCATGACGGTTGCGTCATCCAGCCCTCAGCGTTACTTGCAGGGCGGTTTGCGTCATGCGGGAATCATCGATTACTTCAAGGGCGTTTTTTCCACCGATGACGTGGGTGCTCCGAAACGCGAGCCGGTTATCTATCAGCATGCCGCGCATCATATGGGAACAGATATTGCTTCTACCTGGGGTTTCGAGGATTCCATTTATGCCGTGCGCACGTTGGTGAACGCTGGTTTCAAATGCGCCGGCTGTTACGACCGCGATGATTCCGGCACCATGGAGCAGCTTTCTTCTGAAGCCACGCTCGTCATCCCCACGTTTGCCGGCTACACCGCACAGGAGTTCTTGGCAGCTGCCGCACAGTAGCTTGGTCGCCTTGCGCCGGCTAGCGCACGGCGTGCTCGTTCAGTTGTGCCACGCCAGCCTGGTTTTAGCACGCTGGCTGCGGGACTGCTTTTTTCTGCTTGCGTCCTTCGCGTTTTTCCACGGTCTATCTGCTTTTTTCGTTGTCTTGTTCCTTCAACCTGTAGAAAGCTATCCTCTTTTTGCGGTTAGGGGTACAATAGACGGTCATGTGCAAGATAGACCACGAGTTCATAATCGAGGATCCATGGACCTGAAATTTTCGAAAAGAACGGCCACGCTGCTGTTTTTTGATGTAGTGGCAACGCTCGCTGCTTATTGGCTGGGCTCATTTCTGACCCGCGTGAACGATGAAGTGTTCGTTGATAACGAAATCTTCTTCGTTGTGGGTATTTTGGCGGTGTTCAACATTGCGTTTTTGGCGTTGTTCCGTTCGTATAACAACCTGTGGGAATATGCCAGCATTGACGAATTGATTCGCATTCTGGTTTCGCTGGCGCTGTCCACCCTGGTAGGTGCAGTGTTCTTGTGGGTGATTGGCACGCGCTTGCCCATTCGCGTTTACGTTGTGGCATTCATATTGCTGGTACTGTTCTGCGGCGGCATACGCCTGTGGTATCGCATTTTCCGCAGCAAGGGTCGTCAGATTACCAGCACCAGCACGGATCGTCCGCGTACGTTGGTTGTTGGCGCAGGTGAAACGGGTTCTTTGGCTATCAATCGCATGATTTCGCGCGACCCGAATATGCCGGGTTTGCCCATTGTTGCCACCGATGACGACAAGGAAAAGCGCGGCAACCACATTCACGGCGTGCGTGTGGAAGGCGGCAGCGAGGATATCCCCGCGCTGTGCGAGAAATACGGCATTGAGCAGATCGTTATCGCGATTCCTTCTGCAACGGCTGAGCAGCGTCGCGAGATTTATAGCATTTGCACGCAGACCAACTGCATTCTGAAGACGCTGCCCAATGTGCGCGACATGCGTATTGACGAGCTTGACGGCGTTGCATTGCGCGATGTTGACGTGACCGACCTGTTGGGGCGTGACGAAATTCTGCTGGATACACGCATTGCTTCGAGCTACATCTCTGGCAACACGGTGCTGGTCACGGGTGGTGGCGGCTCTATCGGCAGCGAGCTGTGTCGCCAGATTGCCAAAGTTGCGCCGCGCCGCATTGTGGTGTTTGACATGTACGAAAACGATGCATACATGCTGTGTCAGGAACTGCTGCGCCAGTATGATGACATCGACGTCATTGTGGAAATCGGCAATGTGTGCGATGTTGCGCGCGTCAACGAGATTTTCACGAAGTACCATCCGTCTGTGGTGTTCCATGCGGCTGCGCATAAGCATGTGCCGCTTATGGAAATCTGCCCGCGTGAAGCTGTGCAGAACAACGTGTTCGGCACGTTGAACGTGGTGCGCGCCGCCGATGAATTCAACGTTTCCCGCTTCATTTTCATCTCCACCGATAAAGCCGTGAACCCCACTAGTGTTATGGGTGCCACGAAGCGCATGGGCGAAATGGTCATGCAATATTACGCGCGCACGTCGAAAACAACGTTTGCAGCTGTGCGTTTCGGTAACGTTTTGGGCAGCAACGGCAGTGTAATTCCCCTGTTCAAGCGCCAAATTGCAAGCGGTGGCCCCGTAACGGTCACGCATCCGGATATCGAGCGCTTCTTCATGACCATCCCCGAGGCATCGCGCTTGGTTATCACGGCGGGCGGCATGGCAAAGGGTGGCGAGATTTTCATCCTTGACATGGGCGAGCCGGTAAAGATTCTTGACTTGGCAAAGAACCTTATTCGTCTTTCGGGCGCGCAAGATATCGAAATCGAATTCACCGGTCTGCGTGACGGCGAGAAGATGTACGAAGAGCTGCTGATGGATGAAGAATCCACACTGTCTACCAGCAATAAATCCATCATGGTGTCCACGGGTCAGGAAATCAGCTACGACGTGGTGGCGGCGAAGCTCGACGAGTTGCGTGCTTCCATTGAAATGACCGATGAACAGGCAATCTCTATCCTGGAAGATGCTGTTCCCACGTATCACCACACGGTGAACACGCATTAAGCGCGTGCGGGGGAAGTGTCAATGAAGCCGCCTATCAAGCTTATCTCCCTGGGGATTGTTGCCTACAACGAGCAAGATGCTCTACCGGGGCTGCTCGCGCAAGTGCGCGCGCAGGATCTGCCCCATGAGTGCATCGAGGTTGTGCTGGTGAACAGCGCCTCGAACGATGGCACCCGTGCGTGCATGGAAGATTTTGCTGCATCGAACGTGCACCAGGATGCCGCCGATGGCTACGGTTTTGCGAACGTGCAGGTACTCGATAACCCTGCGCGCATTCAGGCGGCGGGCTGGAACGTTGCCATTCGCAACTTCACGGGTGATGCGCTGGTGCGCGTGGATGCGCACGCGTCCATTCCGTCTGACTTCCTTTCCGCCAACGTGGCGGTGCTCAATGAAGGCGAAGACGTGTGCGGCGGCATGCGTCCGACCATGATTGAGCCTGGTCAAGAGACGCCTTGGCGTCAAACGCTCTACCTGGCGGAAGAATCTGCGTTTGGCAGTAGCGTGGCGGATTACCGCCGCGCCTGCGAGCCGCGCTACGTTGATTCGCTGTTTCATGCGGCGTATCGTCGTGAGGTGCTTGCTGCGGTGGGCTTCTTCAACGAGGATCTTCTGCGCACAGAAGACAACGATTTCCATTATCGGGTGCGTCAGGCGGGTTATCGGATCAAGCTTGATCCGCGTATCAATTCGAAGCAGTTTATCCGCAGCTCGCTCTCACGCATGCTCAAGCAGAAGTACGGCAACGGATACTGGGTGGGACGTACCGTTTTTGTGCAGCCTGGCTGTCTGAAAGCGTATCATTTCGCGCCATTTGTCCTGGTGGTAGGCGCGTTGGTTCTGCTGGCGATAGGTGTGGCGTTTTCGTGGCTGCCCCTGGCGGCGTGTGCTGCACTCTATGCGCTTTTGTGCTGCGCGCTTTCTGTGTATGCGGTTTCGCAATCCGATGTGCGCAACGCCACCATGATTGCGCTGCCCGTTGTGTTTGCGGGCATTCATATCTCATATGGTTTTGGTACCTTGTTTGGCCTGATAAAGGGCTTGTTTTCAAAGAAGGGGAAGTAGGCTATGACCTCTCTTGATGCTTCTGTTTCCAACACATGCGAAGGTTTTGCGTGCGAAAGCGCTGCAACTGCAAATACCAGTGCATCCGCGCCGCGCTCTCCTGCGCAGATCGCCTGCAAGGAAGGTCGTGCGCGCGAGCCATATGAAACGCATCCGGTTTCTTCTTGCGGTGCCCCCGAAGGCACGCCGCTGCGCGCTTTGCAGCTGGTCGAGCTCGATTTGATGGAGCGCATCGACGCGGTTTTCAAGGAGCTGGGCCTGCGTTATTACCTGCTGGGCGGCACGCTTTTGGGCGCCGTTCGCCACGGCGGCTTTATTCCTTGGGACGATGATGTTGACCTGGGCGTTCCTCGTCCCGATTACCAGAAGTTCTTGGAATATGCGAAAGAGCACCCCGAAGCGCTTCGTCGCGAAGGCGAGACGTGCAATATTGATGTTGTGAGCATTTACAGCGATGAGACGTGCCGTCAGGGCATGGCGAAACTCACGTCCGATGCGGTGCGCGTGGTGAACCGCTCGTCGGATGAAGTGCGTTATGAAGATGCTTGGATTGACTTGATCCCGCTGGACGGATACCCAGCTCCCGGCTTGCATGCGCTAGGTCATCGCTTGCGTTTGACCTGGTGGAAGGGTATGGATGCACTGACTGAGTTCGATTACGTGATTGATACGAAGCGTGATCGCGGCTTTGCCGGCAACTTGATGGTGAAAACGGTGCGCGCGTTGTCCCGCGTGATTCGTCCCTACGGCGACGATTTCCATCGCGTGCTGTTGAAGTGGGACAATGCGTTGCGCAGCCTTGAGTACGACAAGCATCCGCGTTCGCTGAACCTTATGGCGGCGGTTGGTTTCCGCGAGCTGTTCCCGCGTTCCGATTTCGGCACAGGTCAGCCCATTGAGTTCGAGGGTCGCTACTTCATGGCGCCCGATAACGTGTCCGGTGTGCTTACGCAAATCTTTGGCCCGGATTATATGACGCCTCCGCCCGACGACCTGCGCAATTGGCATAACACCGAAGTCATTGAGCACCCTTAATCTCGCATCCGGTCCCGCATTAATCCCGCAGCTCGTTGTTGACAAATTACCCCACCTTTTGTCAACAAATTGCGGTTCGGGACGCCCGTCGGCAAAGGTTCTTCTCATGGCTTCGCATTCTGTTCGCTCAGGCAAGCACACCTTTGCATCCCGCGCTTCATCGGGTGTTATGCCTGAGAATGTTGACAAAAGGTGGGGTAATTTGTCAACATTTTTGCCGCAAGGGTGAAGAAACTGTGGGTTTTGCGCCGTTGGGCATATTGCGCCCGTCGCGAGCGGCTTTGGTGAACTATTCTGAAACTCTTTACGACCCGTTTAAAGGAGTAAAAATGTACGTTCTTGATCCGAATTTGGCATCGCTGAATCGTATTTTCGACCAAAACAAGCGCGAGGGCTACTTGCGTCTTGACCTGAATGAGAATCCCGGCGGCCTTCCGCAGGAGTTCATCGACAAGGTCCTTGAAGGCATTGGCCCCGAATTCATTTCGCAATACCCCGAAACGCTGGAATTCACGCAGATTCTGGCTGACTACCTGGGCACCGATATCGAGCACATTTGCCTGGTCAACGGCTCATCCGAAGGCATCCGTCAGATTATGGAGGCGTTCACGCTTCCCGGCGGTCGCATTGTGGGCGTGACCCCCACGTACGCCATGTTCGAAGTGTATGCGAAGATGTACGGTCGTACGTTTGTGCCGGTCACGTATACCGAAGACCTGAAGATGCCCATCGAGCGCATTCTGGAACAGCTGACGCCCGACACGCAGCTGCTTATCTTGGTGCAGCCGAACAATCCCTTGGGCAATGCATATACCGAAGAAGAGTTCGAGCGCATTCTGGCTGCCGCCGATGAAAACGAAATCACCGTTTTAGTGGACGAAGCGTATCACTACTTCTACCCGGGCACGTTCATCAAAACCGCTCTGTCGCGTGAGCACGTGTTTGTGACTAGGACGTTCTCTAAGCTGTTTAGCTTGGCGGGCTGCCGTTTAGGTTACGTTACCGGTTGGCCGGAAGGCGTTGCCATGGTGCAGAAGCTGTGCACGCCCCACAACGTGAATGCTTTTGCCATGCGTTTCGCGAAGGCCATTCTGCAAGAGCCGGGCATGGTGGACGAGCTGGTGAAAAAGCAGCTCGATGGCAAGCATCACCTGATGGATTTGCTGGAGCAGCATGGCTACGAATATAACGGCAGCGAAGGAAACTTCCTGTTCATCAAGCCAAAGACGGACGCGCAAGAAGTTGTTGCGCGCATGAAAGCCGAAAAAGGCATTCTGATCAAGTCGTATCCGAACGTGGGCAAGCTGGGCGACTGCCTGCGTGTTTCCACGGGCGAAGCATGCTATATGGATCGCTTCATGGATGCGCTGCTTGAGCTGGAGGCGTAAAGCCGTAGCGGCAAGCGCAGGAGCGAAGCGTAAGAGTAAGCCGCTGTGCTTGCCAAGGCAAGAGTGGTTTCGTCACAAAAACAAGGTTGATTGATAAAGGCGTTGACGCAGGTCGGCGCCTTTTTTCTGCACGGATACAAGCTCGCGCCGTGCCGATTTGCGCACTCGCCGATCGGCACCTTCGGCGCCCCTGGCGTTTCCCTTCTGGTCCCTTCGCCAACTTCTGTTGTGGAATACCTGCGCTTTATATCGTGCCAAGATTTTACCTTATCACCAGCTCATTTATAATTATTTGCTTGTACTGGTTATATTGGCGCAGATGAGAACAGGATACGTGCGTGGCGCAAGCGGGAAAAACATACGGTAGGGGCGCAAGCAAACTGTATTGCGTTGCCTATAGTTTGTTTACCGTTTTGATTCCGTTCTCTCTGGTGCTTTTCGTTACAGGAAGCGCGCTTGGCGACTATGCGGTAGCCTTTTGGGGCGTCATGGTGCTGTTCCTCGCCAATGTTGTTTACGGGTTCTTGCAGTTGCGCGATCGTCTGCTGTTCTTGTTTTTGCACCTGGGCATCGCGCTGTTTTTGCTCTCGCGTCCGTTTATCTCGGTTGTTTGCAATCATCCCGATTGGTGGCTTCTTTCGTCGCCCGAAACCACGATGTTCGCCCTTGACGCCCTCTATCTTTCCATGATGTGCCTTTTGGTCGCGACTGCGGTGTGCGGCTCCATCCATGAGATGAACGTTGCGAACAGAGCGCGCGCGAAGCAAGCATTGCCGAAGAAACTCCTGGTCGCAAGTGGGGAAACGCCGAATGATGGCACGCGGTCAGCGGCACGTACCGCACGCGGTGCCATGCGCACGCTGGGTACCGCCGTGGGAAGGCTGCAGTATTCCCAAAAAGTCCGCTACATTCGCGTGGCATCGTTTATTTGCTACATCGTGTGCGTGTTGGGCGCGCTGTACGCGGGGTCGCTGAAGCTCGCGTACATGGACGGACGCATGTACACCGATTTCTACCTGGCCGATACGTCTTCGTATACGCCGTGGGCGATTGGCACGCTTGAGACTATGCTGCCCTTTATGATGTGCGCGTATCTGGCCACTATGCCGCGCCGTCGCGGTGCGGTTTTCTGCCTTCTTGCCTATGTGGCAACCTCGGTTCCCATGCTTATGATTGGTTCGCGTTCTGACTTCGTGATCGCGTTTCTGTTTGCCGCGCTCTATTTCGTGTTCCGCGCGGTAACGGACAAAGAAGAAGTGTGGATTTCCCGTCGCCTTATCATTTTCTGCTGCATTGCGGCGCCACTGGGCATTGTGGCCATGGGCGTTATGGACTACCTGCGCGCAGGCCAGGGCACCAATTTGAGCTTCACGGAGCTGCTGGTTGACGCGCTGTATAAACAGGGCGTGAGCTTCACCATTTTAGGGCGTGCGTACGATGTGAACGACCAGGTCCAGGCGCTGGGCTTCCGCTTCTTCTCCATGGGCGGCCTGATTGACACCATTACGCAGGGCTTTATTGGGCAAACGTTTTTCGGTTTCACGCAACTGCCTACCACGAACAGCTACGAGCTGGCCACGCAAGGTTGGTCATATGCGCACACTATGTCGTTTTTCGCGCACAGCAATTATCTTGGTGGCGAAGGCTACGGATCGTCGTACATCCTTGAGCTGTTCGCCGACTTCGGTTACGCCGGCATTGCGGTGGGAAGTTTCATTTTGGGCTGCGGTCTGTTTGCCCTGTCGCACAGCTTGGGACGCAGCTGGTTTTGGGGAATGTGTGCGCTCACGGCGGCTTCCCGCGTTTTCCATATGCCGCGCGGCTACTACGATGAATGGATTTCCTATCTGTGGTCTACGCGCTTCTTGCTGGCGGTGTGTGCGCTCATCGTGCTTTCTGCGGGTTTGTACTTCCTGAATAAGTGCGTGCTTGCAGCACAGGAAAGAAAAGCGCTGGCGGGCGGTAAGGCAAGCGGCGCGTCGGGCGGTCCGTTGCGCACCTTGAGCAAGGCGTGTCGTGCTCCGAAAGCATCGGTAGCTGGCGCGGGTGCGAAGGCGCAGACTATGCCGGCAAGCGACTGCACTAAAGCGGCGGACTGTGGTGTTTCCGCTGGTCGCCCGACTGCGGCATGCGATTCCGGTCCAACGAAGGTATCCAGCATTCCGCTGGGAGACATCTGGAAAATGGACTATCCGAACATCCGCGTTTTAGGTTCCTGCAAGGCAGGGTCCTGCGAGCTGGGTGCTTCTTCGGTAAATGCATATAACGTTGCAATTCTTCAATAGGGTTACAGCAGGAAGGTAGAAAAAATGTTCAATGTGGGGGCAGTGGTAGAAAGCATTCGACGTCACGTGGTCGCGATTATCGTGATTTTTGTTCTGGCGTTGGGCGCTGGTGTGGCAAGCTCGTACGTAAAGACCGATGACCAGGCAAAAGAGATCAGCGAAAAGGCGTATACCGCCGAAGCTGTGGTGTATTTCACCATGGAAGAAATGGATACTTCGCTGATTGACACGCAAAGCGACCGCACGCTTTCCGATGCGCGCCGCACGGTGATCAACGATAACGTTGCTGGCCAAATTCGTCGCACGTACGGATCCGAAGTGACTGTCACGGCGCCCTGGTGGCTTGACGAAGAGAAGAATGCGCGCTTCTACACGAATTACGTGTTTGTTGATGTTTCGGCGCCTACGGAAGAAATTGCCCTGGCGGCAGCAAACGACGCTGCAGCTCTGGCGGCGCAGAAAATGGAAGAGACGCTGCCCATTAAAAGCGCCGTGGTTGCCGATGCTGCTTATCTGAAAGCGGGCGATAACACGAAGGCGTCTGACCGCGGTGCCGATGAGTTGGAAAACATTGAGTCCGCCGTGGAAACCAACAGCAGTTTGAGTGTGAAAAGCCTGATCATCTTCGGATTCGTGGGTCTGTTTGGCGCGATTTTTGTTTTCGCGTGTGTGGACATTCTCTCGCGCCGCATTCGCTGCGAGCGCGATATTGAGCGCATGTTGAACCTTTCCGTGCTGGCGTGCGTGAAAACCGATGCCGATTATGCCCGTGCGGCTTCGGCGCTGAGCGTGCTGCTGACTCGCAACGGCGTTGACTCGGTGGCAATTGCGGGCGCATGCCCGGCCGATGGCGCAGCTGCGGCAGCTCAAGCGATTTCAGAGAGCATGACCCAGCCGGTGACCTGCGTGGATGATCTTTCTTCTCCCGCGGCTCTTGCTTCCGTTGCTTCTTGCGGGGCGGTGGCGCTAGTGTTCACGGAAGGCGCCGCTTCGGGCGCGCAAATCGACCAGGCGCTCAAGGCTGTGCGCATTGCCGATGTGCCGGTGGCAGGTGCAATTCTGATTTCGAAGAAGAAAAAGTAAGTACAATCCGGTCCGGTGGTGCTGTGAAATGCAAACAGCGCCGCGACCTGGTGCAAGAGCGTAGGAATACGATGCGGCTTTGCGTCGGCAAAACGCAATAACACAACGCGATAACGCGCATAACGGCGAAGGGAAAGCCCATGAGAGACGGTAAGAAAATCGTTATAACGTATGGCACGTATGACATGTTCCATTACGGGCACGAGGCTCTTTTGAGCCGCGCGAAGGCCCTGGGAGATTACCTGATTGTTGGTGTGACCTCGGATGACTTCGACCGCGTGCGGGGCAAACTGAACGTGCATCAGTCGCTTACCGAGCGCATGCATGCCGTTGAGCAAACGGGCATTGCCGATCTAGTTATTGCCGAGGAGTACCAGGGGCAAAAAATCGCCGACATCCGAAAGTACGGCGTGGATATTTTCGCGATTGGCTCCGACTGGGAAGGCAAGTTCGACCACTTGAAGCGTTACTGCGATGTGGTGTATTTGCCGCGCACCGAAGGCGTTTCATCCACGGCACTGCGCGCGCAGGCAACGCCGCAGCTTGATTTGGGCATTGTCGGCAACGATTACATTGCTGCCCGCTTCACGCGCGAATGCTCCCATGTGACCGATATCAACGTGGTGGGCGCTTATGCTTTCCCCGATCAGGATTCCGAGAAGTTCTGCAAGGATGCTGGCAAGAAAGACCTGTTCATGGCGTCAACGGTGCAGGAGCTGTGCCAGCGCGTGCAGGGCGTGTACATAAGCGCGAGCCCCGATAAGCGCGCTGAGCTTATTCGCTGCGCGCTGAACGAAGGATGCCATGTGCTGTGCGAAGGCCCCATGTTCTTCTCGCGCGCGGAAGGCGAAGAGCTCTACGCGCTGGCAGAAGAGAAGAACCTGGTGCTCATGGAAGCGGATAAAACGCTGTATCTGCCGGCGTTCGAGCGCTTGCGCTGGCTGCTGGAAAGTGGCGCCGTGGGTGAGATCAAGGACATCCGCGCATCGTTTACGCAATCGCCGTCGTGGCTGGATAAAAGCGACAAGTACCAGGGCAGCTTCTACGATTTGGCTTCGTACATTATGCTTCCCGCTATAACTTTTTTGGGCAACAATCCCAGCGACGCGCGTCTGATCTGCTCTTTTGAGGATGATTTCTGCTCGTGGACGAAGTGCGAGCTGCTGTATCCTGCGGCAAGCGCCACGCTTATGGCGGGTCGCGGCATCAAAACCGAAGGCGCTATGATCATCACGGGCACGCTGGGATATGTGTATGTGCCGGCGCCGTGGTGGAAGACGGATTACTTTGAGATTCGCGGCGAAGATTTGCGCGACACGAAGAAATATTATTTCGAATGCGCGGGTGAGGGGCATCGCTACGAGGCGTTTGAGTTCATGCGCCGCATTCATGGTGGCCCCGATGCGTATTTGCCCATGCAGCTGAAAGAGGACGTTCTTGCCGTAACTGACCTGGTGGAACGCTTTGTTGCAAACGACGTGATTCGTTTGCGGAGCGGCGCGTACCACTTTGGCGGCGGCGAGACGGTAACCGATCGATAAATGGAGTCGAATAGAGAAACCATGCTGGAAACAGAAGAAAACAAGCACGTGGGTGCGACGAGCGCAGGCGCGAGCGTGGACGGGACTGCCGTGTGCGCAAACGCGACCGACGCAATTGCCGGTTGCGCAGGTGCGGCCGATGCGACAAACAGCGCAACCGCACCTTTGATCTCGGTTGTTGTGCCGGTCTACAAAGTTGAGAACTACCTGGATCGCTGCGTTGAATCGTTGCTTGCGCAAACGTACCAAAATCTGGAAATCATTCTGGTTGACGATGGCTCGCCCGATTCATGCCCTGCTCTTTGCGATGAATGGGGCAAACGAGATGAGCGCATTGTGGTTATCCATAAGCCCAATGGCGGTTTGAGCGACGCTCGCAACGCGGGTGTTTTGGCTGCTCACGGCGATTATATCGGTTTCGTTGATAGCGATGACTATGTGGCACCCGATATGTACGAGTCATTGTATGCGCATTTGATTGAGGCAGATGCTGATGTGTCTATCTGCGGCATTGCTGATGTGTATTTCGACTACACGGAAAACCCGAGCGAAATCATCCGCACAACCATGACCAGCCAAGAAGTGCTTTCGGACATGCTTCTGAACAAGACGCTCACGGTATGCGTGCCGCCGCGCTTATATCCCGCGTGGCTGCTTCACAAGGTGCCGCAGCCAGTTGGTATGACGCACGAAGATTCCTGGACCGTTGTTGATTTCTTCACGAAAGTGGATAAAGTGGCGGTTGATACCACACCGCGCTACTTTTATTGGCACGCGGAAGGAACCATTACGTCGAATCCCGCAACGCGTGCTCGCCAGGACCTTATTGATGCGTGGGAGCACAACCGTCACGTGATTGAGAAGCATTTCCCGCAGATCATCGATGACGTGATGTTTCGTTGTTATTGGGCGCATTTCGATGTGCTTGATGGCATGATTTTAAGTAACAGCCCCGATAAGAAGCGCAAGCAGGACATCATTGCGTGGCTGAAACAGCACAAGAAGGGCATTTTGAAGCATCCGGAAGTGAACGCGAAGCGCAAGATTGCGTTGCGTGCGCTGTGCCTTTCCGAGAAGCTATACGAGAAATTGGTGTTTGCCCAGAACAGCACGGTGAAATACAACGAAGCAGGCGCGAAGGAAGCAGTCCAAGGTGCTGTTCCGGCGAATGCAATTCCTGCGGCCGATGCTTCGAAAGGCGAAGCCGCAGCTGCAAGCACCGAAAAAGCTGGTGTCCGGGAATGATACGGGCGCAAGTGAATGTTCCCCAGCAGGAAGAAACGGCGCGCCTTTCGGGCGCCGCGTTGCCGTTACACCAGGTGGAGCACGTGAAACCCCAACGGACAGCTGGTCGAAGCGTCGGTGGTTCGCAGCGAACGATTGGCTTCTTTCTTTCGTCGGTGCAGGATATGGGTGGCGCACAACGTGTTGCTATCTCACTGGCTAACCGCTTGTGCAACGAATACCGGGTTGTCGTTATCGAGCGCATTACCCACGAATCTGTTGCGTTTCCCCTGGACGAGCGCGTGAGCGTTGTCTCGCTTGGTGGTACGGCGCAGCGCTTCCGCGAGCAATTCAAGCAGGTTTGTAAGCCGCTGACCTGCGCTTTAAAGGAGCACCGCATTGACGTGCTCATGGGCATTTGCGTGGAAGAAAGCGCCATGGCGCTGCTTCCGTGCAAAGCGGCAAAAACGAAGCTCGTGTTTTGCGACCACGGTGCGCTTATCAATCAGCTTGACGACAAGACAACAACGCTCTTGCGTAACGTGTGCGCGCATTTTTGCGATAAAGCGGTAGTTCTGACCAGCCAATCTGCGCAGGATTACCAGCGCCTCCTGCATATTCCCGCGCGCAAGCTTGAGGTTATTCCGAACTGGGTATCAAATGAGCTGCTGCGCGAGGCGCCCTTGTGTGCGGTGGAGGAAAAGCGCATTCTGTGGGCGGGCCGTCTTGACCACGAGAAAGGCGTTGACCACTTGTTCGAAATTGCGCGCCGCGTGATGCCAGCGCATCCCGATTGGGTGTGGGATGTGTGGGGTGCGGCCGTCCTTGATGAAGAAGGCGGCTTTGACCTGGAAAAACAGCTCATAGAGGCGGGGCTTTCCAAGCAGGTTCGCTTGCGGGGACGCTACGAGCGCACGCAGGATGTGTTCCCGAACTATGCCATTGCCACGCTTACTTCGTATCGCGAAGGTTTGCCGGTGTTCCTGCTAGAGGCAATGGCGTACGGCCTGCCGCTGCTCTCGTTTGACGTGGATACTGGTCCGCGTGATTTGATTACGCCCGGCGTGAATGGTTTTCTGGTCGATTCGTTCGATTACGACCAGTACGCCGCGCGCTTGGGACAGCTTATGGATGACGCGCAGTTGCGTCGTGACTTCTCGGCGTCTTCAAAACACGCAGCTCAGCGCTTTGGAGAAGATGCGGTGTATCCTCAGTGGACGGCGCTTATCGACGCCTTGTGCCCTGCTGCGACAAGCGAAGAACCCGCAACTGCAAGCGCAGCGCTGAAGGACGGCGAGGCGTAATGGGTGAATCGAGTCGCACCAGCAACACGTTGAAAAACGTGTTCGCGGCGTGGGGCGGTCAGGCGATCTATGCCATTGGATCGTTTGCCGTGCGCGCCGTGCTCATTTCTCAGCTGGCGCAAGTGTTTGTTGGTTTGGAAAGCTTGTTTTCCAGCATTTTGACGATTCTTTCATTGGCTGATCTGGGCTTTGGCAGCGCTATTGTGTTTGCGCTGTATGAACCGCTGGCAAAGGGCGACAAAGAATCGGTTAAATCGCTCATGCGCCTGTTCAAGCGCGTGTATATAACCATCGGCATTGTCATTATCGTACTGGGGGCGGCCCTTACGCCCAATATCCGCATGCTGTTGGGACCGGATTGCCCCGATATTCCTTTGATCCAGATATACTTCTTCTGCTTCGTGCTGAATACCGGTGTGTCGTATTTCTTCTCGTATCGCGGCTCGCTGCTTATGGCCGACCAGAAGAGCTATGTGGTGTACCTGATCACGTATGCGTTTCAGATTGTTATGTGCGTGGCGCAGATTTGCGTGTTGCTGCTTACGCAGGAGTACCTGTGCTTCCTGATTTGCATGGTGAGCAGCACGTTGTTGCAAAACATCGTGATCGCTTATGTGTCGGGCAAGCGCTATCCGTACCTGAAAGAAAAGGACGTTAAGCCCATTGACAAGGCCGTACTGCACGATGTGAAGCAAAACATCGTGGGTCTGTTCATGCACAAGATCGCTGGCGCATGCTCTACGCCGGCAAGCAACTTGATCATCACGAACGTCGTGGGTATTGGCGTGACTTCGCTGTACGGCAATTACCTGATGATCGTGAACGCACTGACCCAGGTGCTTACGAAAGTGTTCGATTCGCTTATTGCCAGCGTGGGCAACTTAGGCGTGACGGAATCGAAGGAACGCCAAAACGAGGTGTTTCGCACCACGTTTTTCGTCAATGGCATGCTCTACATGATCATTTCCTGCGGTTTCGTGTGCGCGGTTGATCCCTTCATTGACTTTTTGGCGGGTCCTGAGTGGCGTTTGGAACCCATCACGGTGTTTTTGGTGGTGTTCCTGTTCTACGTGAAGGGGATGCGCGATGCCGCCCTTTCGTTTACCAGCGCGTATGGCCTGTTCTGGAAGACGAAGTGGAAGGCCGTGCTGGAAGCGGTGTTCTTGCCGCTGCTTTCGTTGGCGCTTGCGTTCCCGTTTGGCCTGAATGGCGTGCTGATTGGCTGTGCCATTTCGTCGCTAGGTATCTCCACGATTTATGAAGGCTGGGCGGTGTACAAGTTTGGCTTGGAGCGCCCGCTGCGCGAGTATTTGTTCCTATTTGCGAAGTACCTGCTGCTCAACACAGTGACTATGGCGGTTCTTTTGTTCGTATGCGAGCTGGTTTCGTTGGGCGGGTTGCTCGGATTCTTCGTGAAGGGCGCGTTTGGCGTGGCGGTCTCTGCGGCGCTGTGGATGCTTTTGTACCGTAAGACGCGCGAATGGGACGAATGTCGCGGCATTTTCGACCGCATTCTGTCCAAGCTGAAGCGGAAATGATGACAAATTACCCCACCTTTTGTCAACATTTGCGGCACGAGACCACATGATGGCAAGCGAAGCGCAGGATGAAAAGCGAAGGGTCAAACCGCGGTGATACGAAGGCTCAGGTGGCGAAGATGCCGTGGTGCGGATACGTGAAATAGAGGCGACAGAAGGAACGAATATGGCTTCTGAAAAAGAATATCTTACTGATGAACAGGTAAAACAATGCCAGCTTCGCATGCTTGACGTGATGGATGAGTTTTGCGCCGCGCATGATTTAACGTACTGGTTGGCATATGGATCGCTTATTGGCGCCGTGCGTCACCAGGGTTTTATCCCGTGGGATGACGATCTGGATTTGGCTATGCCGCTTGCAAGTTATCAGCGCTTTTTGGAGTTGGCGGCTTCTCCCGAAGGGCAAGAATTCTTCGCAGCACGCAACATGCGCGTGGCTGACGATGCCGTGCCGCCTGCGATTCCGTATCATCAGACGTTCGCGAAGCTCTACGACACGCGTACGTGCGCGAGCAAGGGCATTTTGGCATACGAGCGCGAAGGTTTCGTGGAGTGCGTGTTTGTGGATATCTTCCCCGTGCTGGG
>CAKTXN010000015.1 GCA_934630905.1 uncultured Eggerthellaceae bacterium | reverse complement strand
AACGAGGAAGCCATTACGTATCTGCAGCATCGTCTGAAGCGCATGGGCGTGGACAAGGCGCTGATTCGCGCGGGCGCTGTCGATGGCGACGAGATTCGCATTGTGGAGCGCGCATTCGAGTTCGAAGCGGGTATTGCAGGCGAAGATGAATTCGACGAGCTCAATGATTACGAGCCGATGGAGCTTGAGGAAGTGTTCGACGATTGTCTTGCCTATCAGGACGAGGCATCGTATCTGCATCATTTCGAAGAAACCGATGGCGAAGAAGCTGAGGACGAATAACGGTAAGGAACTGTTGTGGGAAAAGCTGCCGATAAAAAGCGTGTTGCCGAAGGAGTTGCAGTCGTTGGGGCTGCTGTCAAGGGTGCAGTTGCCGGGCTTGCCGCCAAAGGAGGGATTGCCGGTGTCACTGCGAAACGTGCGGCCGCAAAACATCCCGCAAGCAGGGGACCGCTTGTAGTCAAGATTGGCTCTTCGACGCTTACTGATGGCTCGGGGCGCATTGATTACGCATACATGCAAAATATCGCCGATCAGATTGCGCAGTTGAAAAGCCAGGGGTGGCAGCCGGTTGTGGTCACGTCTGCAGCCATTGCATGCGGCCTGGAAGCGCTCGGCATTAGCAAACGCCCCAGCGACATGCCCAGTTTGCAGGCGGCTGCATCGGTTGGGCAAAATGCCTTGTCGGCGGCGTATGCGCGCTCGTTCGAGCCGCACGGGCTGGTAACTTCGCTTGTGCTGCTCACGCGGCGCGATACCGCTGATCGCGTGGCATACCTTCATGCGCGTGACACGTTCAAGCGGTTGCTTGAGCTGGATGTTATTCCCATTGTCAACGAAAACGACACGGTGTCCGTTGAGCAGATCAAGTTCGGCGACAACGATACGCTGGCAGCTTTGGTTGCCTGCTTGATTGATGCCCATTTGGTGGTAATCCTGTCGGATATCGAGGGACTTTACAATGCGAATCCTTCCACTTGCCCCGATGCGAAGTTGCTTTCGCGCGTGACGCGCATCGATCAAACCATTATGGCAGCAGCGGGAGGTGCTGGCTCAACGATAGGTTCGGGCGGCATGATAACAAAGATCAAGGCCGCACGTGTTCTTATGGCTGCCGGCATCCCCATGATTATTTGCAATGGACGCTCTGAACAGGTTGTTTGGCGTGCGGCCGAAGATTACGTTTATGCCGGCTCGTGTTCGGAGGCAGTCCTTGAGACTAGCGTGGAAAACGCTCCTGAAGAAGCCTGCGAAATCCAAAGGGACGCAAGCGTTTCATGGAACGTGGGCACGCTTTTTGTTGCGAATGAAAAGCCGCACGAGATTACGCCGCGCAAATTATGGATTGCACTGGGGGATTCCGCCAAGGGAGCAATCGTGGTGGACGATGGCGCAAAACAGGCACTTGAGCGCAAGGGAAGCTCGCTGCTTGTGGTGGGCATTTGCGCTATCGAGGGCTGGTTTGACGCCGAGGACATTGTTGACGTGCGGGATAGCTCGGGATATCTGTTCGCTCGCGGGCGTGTTTCTGCTTCAAGCGACGAGATTTCCCTTGCGTTGGGTCGCACGCGCGAGCAGCTGGCGAACAATCGCCTTCTATCGAGTTTGGCCGATAAGCCCATCATTCATCGCGATGAATTGATTGTATTCGAGTAGGATGTTTTTGAGCGTAAATCGCGTAGGGAAGGAGCGGCGCATGTCTCTGGAGAAAGAGTTCGCAGGCCAGCGGTGTTCAAGCGGACAGTCGTTGGAGCAGATGGTTCTAGCTGCTGCCACGGCCGCAAAAGAGGCTTCGAGCGTGTTGACGCTTTCATCGCTTGAGCAGCGTAATCATGCGTTGGAGCAAATGGCTTCTGCCCTTCAGGAGAACAAGGAACGCATTCTTGCCGCGAATGAAGCAGATATGGCCGCTGCACGCCAAGCGAGCACAAAAGAGAGCCTGCTTGATCGCTTGTTCCTGGACGAAGCGCGCATCGACGATATGGCATCGGCGTTGCTTGACTTGGTCAAGCTTGATGACCCGTTGGGCCGGGTGCTTGAGAATCGCGCGCTTTATAACGGCATGAACTTGAAGCGCGTCACCGTTCCCCTGGGCGTGGTTGCCGTGATATACGAGGCGCGTCCGAATGTGACGGTGGATGCTGCGGGCATCTGTCTGAAGTCGGGAAATGCTGTGGTGCTGCGCGGTGGCAGCTTGGCAGTGCGCTCGACGGGCGCGCTGTGGCGCGTTCTTTCGGAAGCAGCCGAGCGGGCTGGTTTGCCGGCATCGTGCATTGTTGGCATCGACTCGACCGATCATGCGGCCACGGATGCTCTGATGCAGCTGCACGGGTTGGTTGACGTGTTGGTTCCGCGCGGTGGAGCAGGGCTTATTGCTCATTGCGTGGAGTGTTCGAAAGTGCCCGTTATCGAAACAGGCACGGGAAACTGCCATGTGTACGTGCACGAATCGGCGGATTTGGCCATGGCGCGAGACATTGTGATGAATGCGAAGACGCGTCGCTACGGCGTGTGCAATGCCGAAGAGTCGCTTTTGGTGGATGCATCTGTTGTGGATGAGTTTTTGCCGATGATTTTGCCATCGCTTGCGGAGAAAGGCGTGTTGGTGCATGCTGATGCCCCAACACTGGCCATAGCGAAGTACTGTGGCGTTTCTGCTGTTCAAGCGACTGAGGTCGATTGGGCTACTGAGTATTTGGGGCCCGAGATTGCCGTTCGCGTGGTGGGTGATGTCACACAGGCCATTGCGCACATAAACAAATACGGCACAAAGCATTCCGAGGCTATTGTGGCAACCGACGCGGCTGCCATAGAGGCGTTCCAGCTGGGTGTTGATGCAGCGTGCGTGTACGTGAACGCGTCTACCGCGTTTACCGATGGCGGACAATTCGGTCTGGGCGCGGAAATCGGCATTTCAACGCAGAAGCTGCACGTGCGCGGACCCTTCGCCTTGGAAGGGCTTACGTCGTACAAGTATCTGCTTACGGGCACGGGGCAGACCAGGGCGTAGAGCGCCCTTGTGGCAAGTTTCGGCGATAAGCCAAGGCAGGAAGTAATCATGAGTCAGGCCATTGTGCCAGGTCGCGTGGCCAGGCGGTGGGCCTGGACAAAAGGAGAGCAGGAATGCTTGCACAGACAAGAAAAAAGCTTGAGGCAGGCCAAGATGTGCGCGTGGGCATTATGGGCGGCACCTTCGACCCTATCCATTACGGGCATTTGGTGGCGGCCCATGCTGCCATGGAACAACTTGGGCTGGAAGAAGTGGTGTTCTTGCCTACGGGAACGCCGGCGTTCAAGCTTGATCGAGAGATAACGCCAGGTGATGTGCGTTTTTCCATGTGCTATGCCGCAACGAGCGATGTGGGCGAGTTCAGCGTGAATGCCATGGAAGTCACGCGCGGCGGCATTACCTATACTGCCGAGACGCTTCGCCAGCTTTCGAAAATGAAGCATCCGCATATGCATTTCGTGTTCATTATGGGTGCCGATTCCGCATCAACGCTTCTGCGCTGGCGCGATCAGGAAACGCTGCGCAGCTTGGCAAGTTATGCGATTGTCACGCGTGCCGGGCAAAAAGTGGCGTCTGAAACGTTGGAGGCGCTGCGTGGCGCGGGATATTCGCTTGAGGTCGTGGAGTCGCAAACGCCCCTGGTGTCATCGACCGATATTCGTGCGCGCGTTTTGGCGGGCGAAGATATCAGCCGGCTTGTTCCCCCTGGTGTTGAGCGCATCATTCGTGAGAAGCAGTTGTACCTTCCTAAGCCGCAAGGCATTGACGATCCGCTTTCCGATGAATTTTTCGAGGCGCGTAAGGCCGATTTGCAACAGCGTGTGAACAAGCATCGGTTCCAGCATTGCCTGGGTGTCGCGGAAATGTGCGTGCGCTTGGCGCAGGAATACGGCGTGGATGTTGCCAAGGCGCGCTTGGCGGGTATTCTGCACGATTGGGATAAAGGATACGATGACCAGGGGATTCGGCAGCGTGCCGATGAACTGGGCATGAGAATTGAACCGTTTGTGTATAATGCGTTGCCGCGTGTTTTGCATGCGCATACGGCGCCGGTTGCCCTACGGAAGGCGTTTCCTCGCGTTCCTGCGGACGTTTTGTGTGCAATGGACAGGCATACCGTGGCGGCATGTGACATGAGCGACCTGGATATGGTACTCTATATCGCTGATGCCATTGAACCGAACAGGGTTTATCCCGAGGTTGATGAGCTACGGGCTAAAATTGGCATGGTGAGCTTGGAAGAGCTCTTCTTCAACATTTATGAATATTGGATAATGCGTATGATGGGAAGAAAGATGCTGCTGCATCCGAATACCGTTGACGTTTGGAATCACTACGCGGGGCGCGCGGCTCTGCGAGCAAAGGAGAACTGATGACCGACCAGAACAATACGGAAGTTGTATACAACCAAACGGGTGGCATTGTTGAATGCCCCGAGCCGAAGAGCGTTCGCGAGTGCGCTCTTATCGCGGCGCGTGCTGCCCATGATAAGAAAGCTCTGAACATCGTTATCCAGGACGTACGCGAGCTTATTTCCGTGACGGATTATTTTGTGATTGCAACTGCTTCGAATAGTCGTCAGGTGAACGCTATCATCGACAACATTGAAGAAGACGTGCGCCGCAAGGGTGGTATGAAGCCCACGCATCGCGAAGGTGGCGCTGGCGGCATGTGGACGCTTCTGGATTACGGTGAGTTCGTGGTGCACGTGTTCCAGCCCGAAGCCCGCGACTATTACCGTCTGGAAGAGCTGTGGAACGATGCTCCCACCTTGGATCTTTCCAAAGAAGAAGGCTTCGAGGACCTCGAAGAGGCGTAATTGTTGACAAATTACTCCACCTTTTGTCAACAAAGGACTGCGCGCGGAGATGCTCACGTAGGTCGCAAATGTGATCCTGATATTGAAATAGTCAAACAGAAAGCGGTCGTCAAAGCCACCAGACGTAGTGGGGACGACCGCTTTCGTTGGATTGAGTATAGCATAATCGTTTCTATGGGACAGCCATAAGGGGGGCAGACTGCGATACGGGAATCAAGATGCTTTTCGGAAAGTTGAGATGGCCACATATCCTGCTATCCAGTGAAACGAAAAGGGGGCTCATACCGCTACGGCGGTACAAGGCCCCTTTTCAGACTCATTGTATCATGCACGCCGTGAGAAAAACGAAACATTTGATTTTCGGTGCTCTGTACTTGAATCGCCGCAATCGCAGATGACTCCTCTTGATTTGCTTGGCCCTAAGGGGTCTGCTGATTTCTCCAAGTCATTACGGCATTTGCAGCCAGTCCGATAAACGAAGGTACTTTAGCTCCTGGGGGTCTTCAAGGGTCAAGTTAGCGATTTCGCGTATACGGCTTAAGCGATAACGCAGCGTATTAGGGTGAACTTGCAAGATCTGAGCCGCGTTCAGTTGGTTTTGCTCCTGCTGCAGATATACATGAAGGGTTTCCCTGAGCTCGGTCTGATTTTCATCGTCATAACGTTCCAGCGTTTCCAAAGCCGGGTGCAAAAGCGTCGCGGTTGTTTTTAATTGTCGGAACGTTCCCAAAAGATAATCGCAAGCATAATCTTCGCACAGGTGAATTCCCTGGACATCCTGCGCTTGTTTCAAGGCAAATTCAGCTTGCTGCCGACGGATGGGCAGCGATTGCAAGTCAACGAAGGGGACTGAGGCGCCTGCTGTGGTTGATTCTTGCGGTAGGTCAAGGCATGTTAAGGTCTTGTTGGAGATAAGGCAAAAGCAAATTCCTTCAAGCTCGAGGGGAAAATAGAAATAAGATTGTCGTTTAAGGTGTTTGAGCAGGGCATTTGATGCAAGCTGATCTTCTCGCTCGCTTATCTTCAAGGCAAGAAGTCTCCAGGGGGCGCAAGGAAGATCCGATTCAAGACGCTGCATATTTTTTGCACCGATCTGACTCTTTTCCAGGAGTCGCTGAAAAAGGATAGTCTCTGATTGGAGTGGACCCGACTCCGATACGATTTCTTTGGCGCGAAGGCAATATCGGGCGTAAATAGGCGCAAGCTGCCGATTCATCTCGGTCAAACGCTGGTCTTCTTGCAAAATAGCCATGCACCCAACAACATCTTCGTTTTGGCGAAGATATAACATCATGACTGGATTGCCGCCCCGGTACACGTTTTGGACAAGCTGGGGTTTTTCAGTTAAGTCACTAATTTTCCCGCCGTTTTCATTGAGGAAAGGGCGATACATTTCCATGTTAACATTAGACTTCTTGGAGCAATTGTCTTGCCAAAGGGGGTCAACCGTGTGCCCCGTGATATCACTTGCTGCAATAAAAGTCATATCCATGCTAAGGAAAGCTGAGGGGTTTTGAAAAACAGGAGATGCCAATTCAAGAAAGTCTTGCAGGGGAGCATTTCGAGCGCTCGCGTCTAATAAACTTGATTCCCAATTGTTGAAGAAATCGAAGGCGGAAAGAATTCTGTTCATAAGCGTGTTTACGTCGGCTCCCTCAAAGAACATGAGGCTGTGATGATTGACTAAAAGATGCATGTCGGCGTATTGCTGGTCAGCAAAAAAACTGGAACCTTTCCCGAAATAAAGATACTCCGGATGGATTTCGTCAACATCGTCCATAACGAAGCGTAGTCCTCTAATGCTCAGGCCATCGTCTTGGATGTAACAAATGGGGTTTTGGTCCCGCAGATACCACGACAGCAATGACATACTTAGCTTCATAATCTACCTCCTATTTGTTATTTAATCACAAATAGGAGTGAAAAAAAATATGCAGATTTGATAAGTAGCAACATGGTCTTTTAGGAAAACACCACGTAATATGCGTATTGGAAAGGTCCTTCCCCTTATCACATTGGATGATTTTTCTATCTGTTGTTTGAGTACAACAGATAGGGCTTTGTTGGCGAAAGGAGCTATCATGAATCAACGGTATGAAGATCACTTGACCCGTACATTAAAGGCAGTCCATATGGAAAAAGTGGACAAGATACCTTTCTCTTGGAATGGGCCAGCATATTTGCCGCATAGGCAGGGTCTAAAGATGTCCGAGGCAGTGGTGGACTATGATCGCTCCGTCACGGCTGCTGTTGATTTTTGCAATGCTCATCCTGAAATCGACAGTTTACATTCCCCTTGTTTTTGTCCGTATGTTTTGCCGACACTTTGGCTTGCCGAGGTGAAAGTTCCTGGCAAAGATTTGCCCGATGATGAATTGTGGCAGATGCACGAAAAGCAGTGCATGACCGAGGAAGATTACCAGATCATCATTGATGAAGGTTACGGCCCCTGGATGGCACGCTACATGGAAGAGCGAATTGGCGACCCGATGAATCGCCCTGAAACGAAAAAATATATGGCGTATGCGCCCACCGCCGTTCAGCGCATGCGTGATGAGGCAGGCATTCCCATTATGAATAGCACAATCGGTGCGACTCCCATTGAGAATTTCTGCGGCGCACGGGGCATGGTGGACTTTTTCGTTGACACCGTGGAAGAGCCGGAATTGCTTAAGAAAGCAATGGATGCCGCTTGGGAAGTCCTTTTGAAGAACTATTTGGACGGCCTCAATCCGAATTGCTTCGGTGCCTGGTGTGGTGGTTGGCGTGCTGCTCCTCAACTGATGAGCCACGACACCTGGATGGAATTTGTGTGGCCTTATCTTGAAGAGATGATTTTGAAGACCATAGAAGCAGGCGTTACTCCTGTGCTGCATTTCGACTCTTGCTGGGATAACGAACTGGAGACACTGAAAACGTTGCCTGCCAGGAAGTGCGTACTCATGCTGGACGGCTTCACTGACGTTCGTAAGGCGCGAGAAGTTTTGGATGATCGCATGTGCCTTTTGGGAGACGTTCCCGCCAGCATGTTGGCATTCGGTACGGCAAGCGAAGTGTACGATTACTGCATGAAGCTCTTTAAAGATGTAGGTCCTACGGGCTTGATGCTTAGCTCCGGATGCGATTGCCCGCTTAATGCTAAGGATGAAAACGTTGACGCCATGCTGCAATCGACGCTGGATTATCGGGTAGGATAGGCTCAACAGCGCAGATAGCGTAGCGAGCTTTAGGTAAACTTTGCGGACCCGCTAAAGGATGTTCCTTTGGCGGGTCTTTGCTATCTGCTGGATGACTTGTTGACAAATTACCCCACCTTTTGTCAACAAAGAGGGCGCTCCTGAAGCGCTCCATTGTTGCGTTTGTTGACAAAAGGTGGGGTAATTTGTCAACAAAGGGCGCGTAGGGCAGGGCAGTAGGCGGTGGAGTTATCGTTGGTCCAATCGTAAGGAAAGCTTGCGCATTGGTCGGGCTTCACGGGGTGAATGCGACAGCGTCCCGCATCGTCAAGCATTCCGCAAACACCCGTGCCATCGGGCGCATCTTTTAGGATAAGGCACTTTCTATCAGGGGAAACTTCAGTTTCTTGCGCAATGAAGTCGTCTTCGCTCATGCCCAGATATGCTGCGATGCGCGCAATTTCGGCATCATTTAAGCGCACGATACCGCCGGGGATACGACAGCATGCTCCACAGCATTGGCAGGCAAATCCTTCCAGCTCGCCGGAATCGTAAACGTGATTGATTCTCATGAAATGCGTTCAATCGCTCTTCGCGTGCTAATCGGCGTACCAAATGGCGCAGTTGTTCGGCGTTTCGTACATTTCAACGCGCGAGATATCGAGCCCCTGCTCAATGAGCTTTTCCGCGAAGTAGCGCGCCAAGTTCTCGGAAGTCGTACGGAATGGTAGCATGAGCAGCGAAAAGCCTTCGCTTTCCAACGCGGCAACGGTGGCGGGTGCAAGCGAGCCTTCTTCAACCAGGAACATATGATCCATGGCTTCGGCTTGTGCGCGTACAATGCGTTTGAATGCGGTGAAGTCAAGCACCATATCTTTCATGGTGCCTTCCGTCTGCAGCTTTTCTTGGCGCAAATACACCACCACGCGCCAACGATGACCGTGCAAGTTTTCGCATTTTCCGTAATAGTCGGTCAAGAAATGAGCCGAATCGAAGGCTGTTTCGGTTTTGAGTTCGTACATGTTGCAACCCTTCTGTAGGTTCTCTCGCGTTTTGCGTCTTATCTCGCAGTCCGTTCTTGCTTTGTGTGGCTTGCGCAAGGAATGTCTGCGTTGAAATCAATTCATGGTGCGGCGCGACGGCTTGCCAGCCGTCACCACCGCCTGCTTTTGCAAACGATAACACAATTCATGCAAGGTGCTGCGCAAAGATAGGCTTTGCATACGTTATACTGACCTATCGTTACCATAACTTCAATTTCATCAACGAAAGAGTGCACCATGAGTGAAGATAGCTTTGAAGCAAGCAAGAAGCGCAGCGACGCCATTGTGGCTGACCTTGAGGTCCATCCCGAAAAATACACGATGCTCACGGGAGATCGTCCTACGGGGCGCTTGCATATGGGGCATTACTTCGGCACCATCAAAGAGCGCGTGCGCTTGCAAAACAAGGGTATTGCGACGAACGTCATTATTGCCGACTACCAGGTGATCACCGACCGCGATACCACGGCGAACATTCAGGACAACGTGGCAAATATGGTCATTGATTATCTTGCTGCGGGCCTTGATCCCGAAAAGACCATGATTTTCACCCATTCTGCGGTGCCGGCGTTAAACCAGCTCATGTTGCCGTTTTTGAGCTTGGTCACTGAAAGCGAGCTGTTCCGCAACCCCACGGTGAAGGCGGAGCAGGAAGCTTCGGGTCATGCACTCACGGGCCTTTTGCTTACGTACCCGGTACATCAGGCTTGCGACATTTTGTTCTGCAAGGGCAACATTGTGCCGGTTGGCAAAGACCAGTTGCCTCATATCGAGATTACGCGTCAAATCGCGCGCCGTTTCAACGAGCGCTATGCCGAGGTGTTCCCGCTGCCCGAGGGCATTCTGAACGACGACATCCCCGAAGTGCCCGGCTTGGACGGCCGCAAGATGTCCAAGAGCTACGGCAATGCCATTTCCCTGTGCTTGACCGAAGAGGAAACGTGGAAGCTCATCAAGAAGTCCAAGACCGACTCCGAGCGCATGATCACGTTCGACAAGGAGAACCGCCCCGGCGTTTCTGCGCTTTTGACTACGGCTGCTTTGTGTACGGGTCGCTCCGAAGTTGAGATTGCCGAAGAGATTGGCGAAGGCGGCTCGGGCGCTTTGAAGAAATACGTGAACGAAAGCGTGAACTCGTACTTGGCTCCGCTGCGTGAGCGTCGTCGCGAACTGGAAAGCCAGATGGATTACATCCATGACGTTTTGGCTGATGGCAATCGCCGTGCGAACGAAATTGCCAACGAGACGCTTGCCGAAGTGCGCGAAGCTATGCATATGGTGTATTAATGCATATCGGCGACAGCCCGATTACCTTGACGCAGCTTAATTCGCTATAATCCACAAGAATAAGAAATGACGAATTATACAGTATCGCGCGCTCTATTGCCTTAAGGCGATGGCTGATCTGGTTGCTTGTTGCAGAATTGCTTTTTTGCTTTAGGCGCGCATGAGGCGTTTTATGTTGGGTAAAAAAATCAAGCTGGGAATTGATATCGGTTCCACAACGGTTAAAGCGATTGCGCTCGATGCTGGAACCGATGACATTCTTTATTCCGAATATCGCAGGCACGAGGCGAAGCAGGCACATGCGGTTGCGCAGCTTTTGGGCAATGTGAAGGAGCAGTTTCCCGGCTGCGAGATTCGCTGCGCGCTCACGGGTTCGGGCGCGGCTCCCATGGCGCAGGCCTTGGGAGTTTTTTACGTTCAGGAGGTAGTGGCAAACGCCATTGCGGTAGGGGAGTTGTTCCCCTCCGCCCGAACGGCTATTGAGCTGGGCGGCCAGGATGCGAAGATGATTTTCTTCGCGGATGGCCAGCATACGGGTCGCGCGACGGTAAGCGACATGCGCATGAACGGTTCGTGCGCAGGAGGCACTGGTGCATTTATCGATGAGATCGCAAACCTTCTGCGCATTCCTGTGGAGCAATTCAATGATCGGGCGTGCCTTGGAACGCGCGTGTATGACGTTTCGGGTCGCTGCGGCGTTTATGCGAAAACCGATATCCAGCCGCTTCTCAACCAGGGCGTTCCCAAGGAGGACCTGGCGCTTTCCACGTTCCATGCCATTGCGAAGCAGACGATTGGCGGCCTGGCACAGGGTCTTGATATCACGGCGCCCGTTATCTTTGAGGGCGGCCCGCTTACGTTCAATCCGCGTTTGATTCAGGTGTTCAAAGAGCGCCTGAACTTATCTGATGGCGCCATTATTGTGCCAAAGCATCCCGAGACGATTGTTGCCCTGGGTGCGGCGCTTTCTTTGGACGTTCTTTTTGGCGATCAAGCTGCGGCTTCCGATGTTGTTGAAGCGGCTGGCAACGCGAGCGCTGAAACGGTCGGCGAAACGCTCTCCTGCGATTGCGAAGCGGCTGATAACGCGACCATCGGTTCCGGTGCGTCCGCTGCGGATGCCCCGACCGCCGGTGCCGGCGTGCCCGCCGTGGGCTCCCCGACTAATAACTCATTTGCGAACCTCGACATTGACCGGGCGCTTTCAATCTTGGAAGACCCGTCGTTTTTGAACCAGGATGATGCATCAAGCGCGACGCCTTTCTTTGAAAGTGAAGAAGAGCTCGCTCGATTCAAAGAGCGCCATGCGCTTCAATCGCAGAAGGGCAGCGGCATTGCTCCCGGTGAATCGGTGCGTGCCTATCTTGGCATCGACTGCGGCAGTACCACTACAAAATTCGTTTTGATGGCCGAGGATGGCTCGCTTATCGATAGCTTCTACGCATCGAACGAAGGCGAGCCGCTTGACGTTGCTAAAAAAGCCCTGGCGGAAATGAGTGAGCGGTACGCACGGCAAAAGAGCACGATCGAGCTTTTAGGTGTGGGCACCACCGGTTATGGCGAAATGCTCATGCACGAAGCATTCGGCGCTGATTATCACGTGGTGGAAACGGTTGCTCACGCAAAAGCGGCGTGCTCAACGCTTCCCCAGGCCACGTTCGTGTTGGATATTGGCGGCCAGGACATGAAGGCCATTTGGCTGTCAGACGGCATTGTTACGAACATTGTGGTCAACGAGGCATGCTCTTCGGGTTGCGGTAGCTTCCTGGAGAACTTCGCATCTACGTTGGGTATTTCCACCCACGACATTGCTCAAGCGGCATTTTCGTCGAAACGCCCTGCTCAACTGGGAAGTCGCTGCACCGTGTTTATGAATTCGAACATTGTTACCGAGCAGCGGCGGGGAAGCACGCCAGCCGACATCATGGCGGGTCTTTGTCGCTCTATCATCGAAAACGTGTTCACGAAAGTTATTCGCCTGTCGAATCTTGACAATCTGGGCAACGCGATTGTGGTTCAGGGCGGCACGTTCATGAACGATGCCGTTTTGCGTGCGTTCGAGGAGTACCTGGGCAAACAGGTCGTGCGTGCGCCGTATCCGGGTCTTATGGGCGCTTTGGGCGCGGCTATGCTTACGCAAGAGCACATGGAAGCGTTGCGCGCGGCCGATCCGCTGGTGAAGTCGCGGTTCATTGGTTTTGAGGCTGCGGCAAATCTGACCTACGAGCAAGAACAGAACCTGACCTGTCCGTTTTGCGCGAACCGCTGCAACCGCACACGTCTGACGTTCTCGAACGGACGGACGTTTATCACGGGCAATCGTTGCCCGAAGGGGCAGGTTGTGGGCGATGCGCATGACAGCGAGACAAAAAAGGCGCTGGCAAAAGTTGCACAAGAGCAAGCGAGTGTTCCGAATTTGTTTGAAGAGCGCAAGGCGCTGCTGTTCAAAGAATACCCCTACCAGCAACTTTTCCCTGATAGGGGCGTCGTCATTGGTTTGCCGCGCGTTCTGGCATTGTGGGACAACGCGCCGTTTTGGACTACGTTTTTCAAGGCGCTTGGCTTTGGCGTAAAACTTTCGCCGTTCAGCACGCGCAAAATATACGAAAGCGGCCTTCACGCGGTTACCTCGGATACGGTATGCTTCCCTGCGAAACTTGTCCACGGGCATATTCGCAGCTTGGTGAAGATGGGCGTGGATCGCATTTTCATGCCTATTATCACGGTTGTTCCCAGCGAGGGGACGGAAAAAACGGCTGAATCGATGTGCGCCGTGGTAAAAGGGTACCCCATGGTCATTGGGAATTCCGATAACCCCTATGATCGATGGGGCGTTCCCTTTGACGCGCCGTTATGGCATTGGTACAGCGCCAAAGATCGCGACAAGCAGCTTTGCCAGTACATGAAAGAGACGTTCGGTGTTGCATCAACGGATGTGCTGCAGGCGCTTGACCAGGCAATCGCCGCACAAGATGCGTTCAGGAGCGCACTTCAGCAGCGGGGTAGTGCCATTATGGAGCAATGCAAGGCGAATGGCACGTACGCAATGATCCTTGCTTCGCGCCCATATCAAAACGACGATTTAGTGAACCACGACTTGCCCAAGATGTTCACGGAATACGGCATTCCTGTGCTCACCGCGGATTCGCTTCCGGAAATCCATACGGAAGATTTGTCGCATTTGCTGTTAGACGTGGTAAACAATTTCCACGCGCGCATGCTTTCCACGGCGCTTGTTGCGGCGCGCAGCTCGTATTTGGAATACGCGCAGATTGTCAACTTCAACTGCGGACACGATGCGTATCTGTCCGATGAGATCGTGCGTGTGATGGATGAGGTTGGCGGAAAGGCGCCGCTTGTTCTGAAGGTGGACGAAAGCGATATTGTGGGACCCTTGCGCATTCGCGTGAGGTCGTTCGTGGAAACGGTAAATATGCGTCGTGCCCGCTTGGCGGCGCAGGCCGCTGCAGCTTCCAGCGATTCCGTGTCCACTCCAGAACGTGCGTCTAACAAGCTGGCCGATCCGTATCATTCCAAGTTCGTGAAAGATATGATTCCGGCAAAAACTGTTCTAGTGCCGAACACATCTCATGCGTTCAGCATGTTGATGGCGGCTGCTTTTGCGGGGCAGGGTCTTACCACCGTTTCGTTGCCCGTTGGTCGCGAAGAAGCTATTCGCCTGGGCAAACGTTATGTGCATAACGATATTTGCTTCCCGTGCCAAGTGGTTATCGGTGAAGCGCTTGCGGCGCTGGAAAGCGGAGCGTGGGACCCTGATAACGTGGCGATTGCCATGGGAAAATACATTGGCGACTGCCGCTTGACGCATTATACGGCGCTTTTGCGCAAAGCGCTTGATGATGCGGGGTATCCGCAAGTGCCCATTATCACGAACGACGACGTTGATTACCACAACGTCCACCCGGGCTATAAAATGAATCTTCTCACGGCCATGCGCATTGCATTTGGGTTGCCTATGATTGACGCGCTTGAAGAGTTGCTGCGTAAGATGCGCCCGTATGAGCTGGTCAAGGGAAGTGCTGATAAAGCGTTTGAGCAGGCGCTTGAGTTGACCATGAACGGTTTGCGTGCAGGCGGCATTCGCGGTATGAAGAAAGCCTTTGAGCGGGCAATTCAGATTATGCAATCCGTGAAATACGACCGTACGAATCTCAAACCGCAAGTGCTTATTGTGGGCGAGTACCTGCTGAATTTCCACGAAGGTGCAAACCGGGATATCGAGCGATATCTGGAAGAAAACGGCATGGAAATCATCGAGGCACGCATGACCGATGTTATTCGCAAATCGTATTTCTACAAGGATCGTCAAGTGCGCGAATACCACCTTGACAAACCGTTGGGCTACAAAGCCACGTTCCGTATTGAAAGCGAGATATTCAACCTTGCGCACGATATGTGCGATCAAATTGCAAAGGCGCACCCGCTCTATAAGCCGGCAGCACGTATGCAGGATATCGTGGTGGCGTCCGACCCCATCATCCATCACACGTTTGATGCAGGCGAAGGTGTGCTTATTCCGGCGGAGATCATCCACCACGCACAGCACGGGTGCCGTGCGTTTGTCATCTTGCAGCCTTTTGGGTGCTTACCGAATCATGTGGTGGGACGCGGCATAACGAAGAAGCTCAAGGAAATGTATCCTGATGCGCAGATTCTTCCGCTTGATTACGATCCTGATATGGCGCAGGCGAACATTGAGAATCGTTTGCAGATGCTCATCATGGAGGCGAAAGCGCAAAAGAGGGCGCAAGAGTAATCTGGGAGCGCGATTGTGGTGCGATAGTGGTGTCTTCGCGCGCCTTTTAAAATCGGTGCTTGCATTGGGCGGGGCGTTCGGTTACTATAGTCAAGCACAATTTTTGGTCGCTTGGCTCAGCGGGAGAGCATCGCCTTCACACGGCGGGGGTCACAGGTTCAAATCCTGTAGCGACCACCATTGAATGTACGCAGGTCACAAACTCCGGTTTGTGGCCTGTTTTTGTATATTCTGCTTTGACGTGCGGATTATTCATTGCGCCGAGCATGGCAAATCGGTGGCGAATCGGTGGTAAAGAATTGCTGACGTGCCATGTTCGCAGTTGATACGGTAAAATTAAACGTTCATGTGTGTGAATGCGTGCAGAGGGCGCAGATGCGTGAAAAAAGGAAATCATGATTCTTCAGCTGGAACACTTAACGAAATCATACGGGGGACGAACCCTGTTTTCAGATGCGATGCTTCGTCTTGAGGCAAACGATCGCTTGGCGCTGGTTGGGCCGAACGGCGCCGGCAAAACGACCATGCTCAACATCATATCGGGTGAAGACGACCCCGATTCAGGCAACGTCGTTTTAGCGCATGGCGCTCAAGTTGGTTACTTGAAGCAGGAAGCAATCGAAATGGAAGATCGCCCCATTTTCGATGAGGTTATATCTTCCCAGGTTGAGGTCTTAGAGGCCGAGAAGCGCTTGCATGAGCTTGAGGCGGCGCTGGGGGAAAATCCCACACCCGAGCAGTTGGCGGCGTGCGGTCGTGCGCGCGATGCCTTTGAGATGATGGGCGGCTACACGCTTGAGGCGAAAGTGCGCTCGGTTATGTTCGGCTTGGGCTTCAAGGAAAGCGACTTGAGCCATTCAACTGCCCAGTATTCCGGTGGTTGGCAGATGCGCATTGCGCTGGCAAAGCTTCTTATCCGCAATCCGGAAGTCCTGCTTTTGGACGAACCTACGAACCATCTTGATCTTGAAAGCGTGCGTTGGCTGGAAAGCTTCTTGCGCAGCTATGAGGGAACGGTTGTGGTGGTAAGCCACGACCGCGCATTCATGGACAACATGGTTGACCGTGTGGCGGAAATCGATAACGGTAAACTGCTTCTTTACAAGGGAAATTACTCAAAATACCTGGTAGCGCGCGAGGAGCGTCTGGAAAAACTGCGCATTGAAGCGGAAAAGCAAGCCGAAGAAATTGCGCACATGGAAGCGTTCATCGAAAAGTTCCGCTATAAGGCCACGAAGGCGAAGCAGGTACAAGATCGCGTACGCAAGTTGGAGAAAATCGAGCGCATTGTGGTGCCCGAGCAACGCAAGACTGTTCATTTCAACTTTGTACAGCCTCCGCGCACGGGTGATGAAGTGGTCACACTGCGCGGCATTCGTAAGGCCTATGGCGAAAACGTGGTGTACAACAACTTTGATTTCACGATGTATCGTGGCGACAAGATTGCGTTGGTTGGTCCGAACGGCGCTGGCAAATCCACGCTTCTGAAGATGATTGCGGGGGTTCTTTCCCCCGATGCGGGCATGATTCGCTACGGTGTAAATGTGTCGAAAAGCTATTACGCTCAGCATCAACTTGAAGAACTGAGCAGCGGAAACACGGTTTTTGAAGAGCTTGACAAAGTAGCTCCCGGTTGGACCATTTCGCAAGTGCGCACGCTTTTGGGCGCGTTCTTGTTCGAGGGCGATGCCGTTGAAAAGCGCGTGAGCGTTCTTTCGGGCGGCGAGAAAAGCCGTCTTGCTTTGGCGAAAATGCTGGTTGCCCCGGCGCCGCTTCTGTGTTTGGACGAACCGACGAACCACTTGGATATTGCGAGTGCCGATATCCTGGAGCAAGCGCTGCGCTCGTTTGAAGGCACCATCATCTTCATCACGCACGATCGTCACTTGATCCGCGGCGTTGCCAACAGGATTGTGGAGGTCATGCCGGGAAAAATCACGTTGTTCGATGGCGATTACGATTATTATCTGTACAAGACGGGCCAGGTTGATGGCGAAAACCCCGAAGCATCCATCAAAGGTGCCGCGGGCGTAAATGCTTCCACGAATGCGACGAAATCTGCTGGTGGGACGACTGCTGCTGGTGCGGCAGGCAAAAGCGGCGGAAACGTTACGGTGCGCAACCATCGTGGAGCGGATGCTTCTGCTGCAAAGGCGAAGGGAACGGCGTCTTTGACCGCTCCGAAGGAAAGTGCGCCGAAAAGCAAAGAACAGAAGCGTCGCGAAGCCGAGGCGCGCAACCGCGCATATGCCGCGCTCAAGGGGCATCGTAAGCGCATTGCCGAGCTGGACAAGCTACTTGAGAAAGACAATGCGCGCATGGATGAGATCATGGCGCTTTTGGCTGACCCCGATTTTTACGTAAACGAGGCCGCAAGCAGCGATGTTATTGCCGAGCACGCGCGTTTGAAGCAGCGCATTTCCGCCGAAGAAGAAGAGTGGTTCATCTTGAATGAAGAGCTTGAAGAAGAGCTGAAAAAGCAGCAGGGGGCGTTGTGACATGACGCATTCCTTGCAGCAAGCTCCCTTCAATGTGGTGCTCATTGAGCCCGAAATCCCCCAAAACACGGGAAACATCGCGCGTACCTGCGCTATTACGGGCGCGGTGCTTCACTTGGTGGAACCTATGGGTTTTCGTTTGAGTTCAAAACAGCTTTCGCGCAGCGGTTGCGATTATTGGGAAGACGTGGAGATTGTCCGTTGGCCCAGCGCAGCGGCGTTTTTCGAGGCGCATGGCACCGACGAGCTGCACCTTTTCACGGGGAAAACAACGAAGCGAATGGAAGAGGCTGCATACCATCCTGGGTGTTATCTGTTGTTCGGACGCGAGAGTCGTGGCATTGACCAGGAATATCTTGATTTATACCGGGAAAACTGCGTGCGTATTCCCATGCGGCCCCATGAGCGCAGCTTGAATTTGAGCAATGCGGTTGCCATTGCTTCGTACGAGGCGCTGCGCCAAAATGGCTACCCGGGACTGGAATAGTTTGGAGAGGCAATGACATCAGGCTTTTTCGATATCGATATACCATATCTGGTGTGCAGCGTTTTGTGCTTTATTCCCGCGATGGTCTTTCATGAGGTCGCGCATGGGTTTGCAGCGTATAAACTGGGCGATCCCACGGCAAAAATGCAGGGTCGACTGTCGGTGAACCCTTTGAAGCACATTGATCCGTTCGGCACCGTTATTATGCCGTTATGCCTGATGGTGGTTGGATTGCCGGTGTTTGGCTATGCGAAACCGGTGCCGTATAATCCGTTTTATTTCAAGGATAAGCGCAAAGGTGACTTGGTGGTAGGTCTTGCGGGTCCTGCGGCGAATCTGGTCATGGCGCTTTTGGGCGCGCTTGTCTATCACGTGGTGGTTTTCGCCATCATGCAAATGCCCGCGGCGGATGCAACTGCGCTGCTGCAAAACGCCCTTGTGTATAACATCATCTCGCTTTTGCTGCCGCTCTTTGTGTTCTTGAACTTGATTTTCATGTTCTTCAACCTCATTCCGATTCCGCCCTTGGACGGTTCGTCCATTTTGGCGGTTATCCTGCCGCCGCGCTATCTGCCGCGGTACTACAAAGTGCAGCAGTGGGCGCTTCCCATTTTTATGATTGTCGTCATTTTGCTTCCACAGATCATTGGCTTTAACCCTATTGGGTGGTATCTGAACGCCACGGCCGGCTCGCTTCTGGATTTGCTTTTGTAAGGGGTGGGCGCATGTCGTATAAAGTTCGCATAGATAGCTTTGAAGGACCGTTTGACCTGCTGTTGTACCTGGTCAGCAGGCAAAAGGTCGATATCGGCGTTATCTCAATCTCCGAGATTATCGACCAATATCTTGACGAGATTGCGAATCTGAAAGACCTGGACTTGGACGTTGCGAGCGACTTTTTGCTAGTGGCGGCCACGCTTTTGAAGATAAAGGCGGAAAGCCTTCTTCCGAAAGAAGAGGCGGTCATCGATGAAGAGCTGGCACAGCTTTCTCCCAGCGAGGCGCGTGACATTCTGATTGAACGTTTGCTGGCGTATAAGCAGTACAAGAATGCTGCTCATGCCCTGAATTCGCGTTTCGAAGCGGAAGGCCGCATGCATGCACGTCCATTTGGTCCCGACCAGCAGTTTTTAGGGGCAATGCCCGATTGGTTGGAATCCACCACGCTTGAAGATATCGCATCGCTTGCGGCAAAAGCGCTTGCGCGCCGCGAAGTGTTCTTGCTTGAGTCCGAGCATATTGCGGCAAAGCCTATTCCCGTGGAAACGTACGTGCGGTCTATTCATGAGCGTATCGTGAATGAGAAGCACTTAACGTTTTCCCAGCTCACAGCAGGGGACACACATCCTCGGGTGATTGTTGTCACGTTTTTGGCCATTCTCGAGTTGTATAAGCGCTCCATGGTGACCGTGCATCAGCAAGAATCGTTTGGCGATATTGAGATCGACTACATTGAAGGCTCGGGCGTGTTGCTGCTGGATGACGATGATGCGTTGACGTCGGTTGTGTAACGCGCGTTTGCACCAACAGCCAATAAAAAGGAAGAGAAGGATACCCATGTTTTCTGGATTGCAAGAAGATCAGCTGAAAGGTGCCCTTGAGGCTATGCTGTTCGTGACCGACGAGCCGGTCAGCGTTATTGACCTTTCCACCATGCTGGAGGTCGATTCCGCGAAAGTCGAATCGGCGCTTGTTTCGCTGCGCGATGAATTCGAGCGCGAGAATCGCGGCATTCAGCTGCGAGAAGTTGCTGGCGGGTGGCGTCTGTTCACGCATCCGGCCTTCCACGACTTGATAGAGCGCTATGTGATTTCGTGGGATACACGCAAGTTATCGCAGGCGGCGTTGGAAACGCTTGCCATTGTTGCGTATTGCCAGCCCATCACGCGAGCCGGCGTTGCATCGGTGCGTGGCGTGAGTTCCGATAGTTCCATAAACTCCCTGGTCGAAAAAGGCCTTTTGCGTGAGGCGGGTACCGCCGATGCGCCAGGAAATCCCATGCAATACGCTACGACGCGCGTTTTCCTGGAGCGCTTCGGGCTTCGTTCCGTGGATGACCTTCCCGATGTGGCGCAGTTTGCGCCCGATGAAGAGACGCGCGCTCTCATTCGCGAGCGTTTGAGCGCAACTTCGAGCGCTTCGTCTTCCTTTGCGCGCAGTGACGATGCGGGCGAGACAGGGGTCGCTGATGACATTTCCGCAGGCGGAAGTGCTGGATCGCATACGGATGCGGCAAGTGACGCAAATACCGCCGAGCAAATGCAGCGCTTGGCGGACATGCAGTTGAGTTTGCTTGATGAAGAGGAAGTTGTGCCGCCGCAGATGTCTTCGCGCGATTTGCTGAATGCCGCGCTTTCTTCGAGCTTTGGGTTGGTGGACAAGATTGATTTAAGCAAGCTGGAGTTCGAAGACGATGACGAATTCTGAGTTGGAAAAGAATGTCTCACCTGATGAAGCGCGTGGTTCTTCGGAAGCCTTTCCGGCGTTTGAAACCATGCGTCTTCAGAAGTTTCTGGCACGTGCAGGTGTTGCCAGCAGGCGCGCAAGCGAGCAGCTGATACTTGATGGCCGCGTTGCCGTGAATGGCGAAGTGGTCACGGAGCTTGGCGCGAAAGTACGCGTTTATGCGGGTGGAACTGCGGGCGTGGATAAGCGCGCGGAAAAGCGCGCGGAAGCGGGTTCGGCAGTCGGCAATGCGCCTGCTATCGATATGCCCGCGCAAAAAGACGGCGTGACCAGGGAAGACGTAGTGACAGTCGATGGAGCTGCCGTAACGCTGCGCGAAGAAACGGTGACGTTGATGCTGAATAAGCCGGCGGGCTACGTTACCACCATGGACGACCCGCAAGGGCGCGCTTGCGTGGCATCGCTTGTGCCGCTCAATCGGTATCCCAGCCTTTTTCCGGTAGGGCGCCTTGACCGCGACACCACCGGTTTGCTTCTTTTCTCCACCGATGGCCAGCTGGGTAACAGGCTGCTGCATCCGCGTCATCACGTGAGCAAAACGTATCTTGCGCTTACGCTGGGCATTCCCGCGGAGCAGGCGCTTGAAACGTTGCGCACGGGTGTGGAGTTGTCGGATGGCATAACGCAGCCGGCTTGCGTTGACTTGCTTTCTGGCGAAGAAGCCGACCAGGCGCTTTCTTGTTTTGAGTTTGGTCAGGCGGGCGCGAGTGGCACGGGAAATGCCGCTCGCAAGATGCAATCACGCCGCAAAACGCGCGGCAAGCAGCGCGCAGTGGTGCGTATTACCATTGCGGAAGGGCGCAACAGGCAGGTAAGACGCATGCTCGATGCCGTGGGATGTCCCGTTATCGCGCTTCACCGTTGCTCGTTTGGGCCGCTCACGCTTGACGGCGTATCGCGTGGTGCGTGGCGGCTGCTTTCGGCTGAAGAAGTAGCGGCGCTTGAGGTGTCGGGGGAGTAGCAAACGCGCAGAAGAAGCGTTTTTGCTGCTGACCTTGGGCGTTCCCGCTTTCGCCTTGCGTTTCCCCGGTTTGCTGAAAAGGCGGTTTTTGCTTGGGCAGTGAGCATACTTTGCTGAAATGCGCTATTCTATCGTGAAATGAATTTCGGAAAGGATTTTTATGATCGTTGCAATCGACGGACCATCTGGTGCCGGCAAATCGACCATCGCGAAGATTGTGGCCAAAACGGTTGGTTTTTCCTGCTTGGATACGGGTGCTATGTTTCGCAGCATTGCGGTGCTGGCCTTGGAAAAAGGCATCTCCCTTGATGATGATGCCGCTTTAGGTGCCCTTGCCACGGAAAACGAGATTGCGTTCACGTTCGATGACAACGAAGAGCGCACGCAGCATGTTTTCATCGCAGGGAAAGAAGTGACTTCCACCATTCGCACCGCCGAGGTTGATAAGGCGGTTTCTCCTGTTTCGGCGGCTCCTTCGGTACGCGCGGCCCTGCTTGAGCAGCAGCGCCGTATTGGCAACGCCGGCAATTACGTGGTAGAGGGCCGCGATATTGGTACTACGGTGTTTCCCCAGGCAGAAGTCAAGATTTTCCTTACGGCAAGCGCCGAGGAACGAGCGCGTCGTCGTGTTTCGCAAAACAAGGCGCGTGGTATTGGCTCGGTGGATTATGAAGAAGTGCTTGCGGATATCATTCGCCGCGACCAGGCGGATTCTACGCGTGCGGTTTCCCCGCTGCGTCAAGCGGAAGATGCGTACTTGCTGGATTCTTCCGATTTGACAATCGATCAAGTAGTTGAAGCCATTTGCAGCCGCGTTAAGCAGGCGGCGCAGTAAGAAGGTGCTTTGTCGCGTCCAACCGCATCGCTGCTGGCTGGTAAGCTGCAGCGCGCGCGAATGACACGGTGAAAGCGCAGTTCAGAATAGGATAATCGAATGTTTCTTTCCTCAAAGGAAATGTGGGACCGTCCGCTGGGCGGCACCTCGCTGGAAAAAGAGATTCCCCATTGGTGCGGCAACATTCTGTTTGTCGTGCTGGGCGCGCTCTGCAAGCTGTTTTGGCGCTATCGCGTTGACGGGCGCGAAACGCTGCGCGCCTTCAAAAAGCGGTATGGGTGCTTGGTTATCTCGAATCACACTTCGTTTTTCGATGTGGTGTTTGCCTATTTGGCGGCGCGTCCGGCTCAGTGGGTACGCTTCGTGGGTCGCGATACGCTTTTCGGCAACGCGGGTGGTTTATCGGGTCAGATTCTTTCGCGCGTGGGTGCTTTCCCCATTACGCGCGATACGGCAGATCGCAGTGCCATTAAGCGTGCCGTGCGCCATTTGAAAGACAACGAACTGGTGGGCATCATGCCCGAAGGAACGCGTCGCGGCAAAAGCGATCGCGATGCCGAGCTGCACGGGGGAGCTGCGCTTATCGCCCGTATGGCGAAAGTGCCCATTCTTCCCATGACGGTGCGCAATGCGGAAAAGATCAAGCAGAAAGGCAAGTTCGTAGCATTCCCCAAGGTTACGGTTGAATACGGCAAGCCTATTTTGCTGGACGACTTCGATTTCTTGCCGAAATCGGAGCGCTTGGAGGCTTGCACGTGGTACGCCATGCGTGAGTCGTTTGCGCTGTTCAACCGCATTCCGCGCGAGGAAGTTGATATGGTTGAGCTTTTCCCCAAAACGAAGGATTATCGCCAGACGTTTTTGGAGCATCCGATTTCCGAGCATACGGCAGAAGAGGTCATTGCGTACTTCCAGGACAAGGCGCGGGCGAAAGGTACGGAGGAATAAACAATGGAAGTTGTTCGTTCCAAATATGCGGGGGCTTGTTATGGGGTTCAGCGCGCGCTCGATTTAGCAGAATCTGCCATTCTTGGGTGTGAGCCCGCCGTGACGCTTGGACCGATCATTCATAATCCGAAAGTCGTGCGCCACTTGTTTGAGCAGGGGATTCGCTCTATTTCCGACTTAGATGAAGCGAACGGCAACATTGTTATCGTGCGCAGTCACGGTGTTACACCCGAAGTGATGGAAGATATCGAGCGGCGCGGACTTGAGGTCATTGATGCAACATGCCCCCATGTGGCGCGCGCTCAAAAAGCTGCCGAAGAGCTTGCATTGCAAGGCTGCACCGTTGTAGTGGTGGGTGAAGCGGGTCATCCGGAAGTTGAGGGCCTTACGGCATATGCGCGCAAAGGCGGCGCGCGCACGCTGGTGGTGAAGGATCCCGCCGATCTGCCCGATGATTTAGTTGAGCCTGTGGGCGTTGTGGTGCAGACCACGCAAACGCGCGAGTCGCTTGACGCAGTGGTGCGCGCGCTTGAGGAAAAGGGTATTGAACCCCAGGTCAGTAACACGATTTGTTTTGCCACCCGCCAGCGACAAGATGCTGCTGCGGCTTTATCTTCGCAAGTTGATGTTATGATTATCCTGGGCGGGAAGAACTCGTCGAACACCACACGTCTTTTCGAGATCTGCAAGGCAGCGGCTCCTGCGGCCTATCATATAGAAGACGTGGAAGACATTGATCCATCGTGGTTTGACGGATGCGCTACCGTGGGCGTTTCGGCGGGCGCATCAACGCCGGAAGAGCAGATCAAGGAGCTAGTCGATTGCTTGGAGCGCATGTGAGCATTTATCCTTCGCGTGACATAGCGGCGCAAAGCGCCGGCATTGCCCCTGCGGCTATCGTCAGCGCCGTTTTGGAAGATTCTCCTGCATACGATGCCGGTTTTGAGCCTGGCTGCCGTATAACGGCGGTCAACGGCACGCCGTTGCGCGATATCATTGATTGGCGCTGGCAAACTTCCGAGGACGTTATTGATGTCTCATATGTTGATCTTGAGGGCGATGAAGGAACCGTCACGCTTGAGCGCTATCCCGATGAGGATTGGGGTTTTGAGTTCGAAGGCGTGGTATTCGATGGCATCAAATTGTGCCGCAATGCCTGTACCTTTTGCTTCATGCGCCAACTACCTGCGAATATGCGTCCGTCGCTGTCTCTGCGCGATGATGACTTCCGTTTGAGTTTTCTTTCGGGCACGTTTGTGACCATGACGAATGTGACTGCCGAAGACGAGGCGCGCATTGTGGAGCAGCGTATCTCGCCGCTGCGCGTTTCCCTTCACGCTGTGTCGGAGGAAGTGCGCGAGCGGCTTATTGGCAAACATGCGCCGTGGGGCATGCAGGTGATCGAGCGCCTTCTTGACCAGGGTATTGAGATGCATGTGCAAATTGTGCTTGTGCCGGGCGTGAACGATGGGGAAGAGCTCGCACGCACGCTTGAGTGGGCGTATGCGCATCCTGGTATTGTGGAAGTGGGCATTGTCCCCTTGGGATACACGCGGCACCAGGACATATTCCAGCGAAGCTTTAACAGTCCGTATGCTGCACGTGATGTTTTGCGGTTGATCGATCGGTATCAGCGAAACGCGCTGCGCCGTCGCGGTCATGCGTGGGTTTTCGCAGCCGATGAGTTTTATCGCAATGCGTATCAGGAAAACATGCTGGATAAGCTGCCTTCCGCGGATTTCTATGGCGACTTCGGCATGTTCGAAGATGGCGTGGGCATTATCCGTACGTTTGTTGACGATTGGAACAAATGCGTGGAATCGGGCCTTGCATCTAAGCTTGCTGGCGCGCTGCAGCGCACCGAGAAACGTGTGGTTATCGTGGTCGGGTATGCCATGATGCCGTTTTTTGCGCAGCTGGTTGAAGCGAGCCCTCTTGCGGGATACCTGTGCGTTCTTCCTGTTGAGAATAGGTTCTTCGGCGGAAATGTTGATGTAACAGGTCTTCTGACTTCCTATGATATTGCGCAAGCGCTCATCGAAGAAAACGAACTTAACCCTAAGAGCGCCTACATTGTGGCCGTTCCCAATGTGGTGCTCAACGATGATGGCGTGCTGCTTGACGATGGAACGCTTGATGAGATTTGCGAGCAAACAGGCATTGCCGTTCATGCGGTTTCTTGCAACCCTTCAGGGTTTCTTCGTGAAATCATGCAGCTTATATAGCTTTTTGTTCCTTTTTCCTGCGATAATAAACATTCATGCTGGAATACTAGTGCAATTATGCGCTTAGAGTCATTGTGACTTTTTTGAATACAAGGGAGGTTTTCTATGCCTTTGCCGATTATTGCTGTGGTGGGGCGCCCCAATGTGGGCAAATCCACGTTTGTAAACAGGATTGCTCAGGCGGGCGAGGCAATCGTCCATGAAATGCGCGGCGTGACGCGCGATCGTTCGTACCATATTGCCGACTGGAACGGCGTTTCCTTCAAGCTTATCGATACCGGCGGTATCGAGATGGGCGATGATGATAAATTCCAGGGAAGCATTCGCGCTCAGGCTATCGAAGCAACGCACGAAGCTGACTTGATTCTGTTTTTGGTAGACGCGAAGACGGGCATTATGGCTGATGACGAGGCTGTTGCGCGTATTCTGCGTCGTTCCGACAAGCCTATCATGCTGCTGGTGAATAAGATGGATACCCCGAATAAGTATGATGACATGTGGGAGTTCTACTCCCTGGGCTTGGGCGACCCGTGGCCGGTTTCTGCTACGCACGGTAATGGCACGGGTGACCTTTTGGACGCCGTTATTGACAAGCTGCGCGAGATGGGCCTGGACAAAGACATCGAGCCTGATCCCGAGAGCGTGAATATTGCCATTATCGGTCGCCCGAATGCGGGCAAGTCATCGCTCACGAACAAGATGACGAATAACGAACGCTCCATTGTGTCCGACGTTGCCGGCACCACGCGCGATGCCGTTGATACGCTGGTAGAACACGATGGCAAGTTGTACACCATTGTTGATACTGCGGGTCTGCGCCGTAAAAGCCTGATTGAAGAAGACGTTGAGTACTACGGCTTTGTACGTGCGATGCGCGCGATTGACCGCGCGAACGTGGCGGTTCTGGTGATTGACTCCGAGATTGGCCTGACAAACGAAGACCAGCGCGTTGCAGGATACGCTGCCGAGCGCGGTTGCGCTATGGTCATCGTCCTGAATAAATGGGACCTGGTAGAAGGCCCTGAAAAGAAGCAGGACATCCGCGATAGGATTGAAGATCGTATGACGTTTGTGAGCTATGCGCCGGTTGTTTCCGCGGTTGCGAAAACGGGCAAGAACGTCGATCACATTTGGGAAGCCATCGATCAAGTCTTCGAAAACTACAACAAGACGATCTCTACCAGCGCATTGAACAACTGGCTGAGCGAGATTCGCGAAACGGGCCACACTATTTCCAAGGGTCGCAAGATTCTGCGCATGAAGTACATGACGCAAACCGATGTGTGCCCGCCGCGTTTTACGTTCTTCGTGAACCATCCTGACCTGATTACCGATTCGTTCGAGCGCTTCCTGGAGAATCGTTTCCGCAAGTCGTTTGATTTAACGGGCACTCCGGTGTACTTCAAGTTCAAGAAGAAAGACTAGTGACATGCTGTTGCAAGCTTGTGTCATTTTGGCTGTTATTGTTGAGGCGTTCCTGTTAGGGTCTATTCCGTGGGGCGTGGTGCTTTCCCGCGCGTTTTATCACGATGATGTGCGCGAGCACGGCAGTGGCAATATCGGCACTACGAATATGATCAGGTCTTATGGCAAGAAAGTCGGTTACGCCTGCTTTGTTCTTGATTTCGCGAAGGCGATTGTCGCATGCGTTCTTGCGAACGTTTTGAGTAGCGTGGCGCTGGATGCGGGTTGGATTACGCAAGCGTTTGCCGACACGCGCTTGATTGTCATCATTGCTGGTCTGAGCGTTGTTATGGGGCATATTTTTACTCCCTGGTTGAAACTGCGGGGCGGTAAAGGCGTTGCATGCGGCGCCGGCGTTGCTGTGGTGGCGTTCGGCTTTCAGTGGTTTTTGTTGCTCTTAGCAGCGTTTATCCTGTTCGTGTTCTTCACGAAAGCGGTTTCTGCCGGCTCAATTGCGGCGGCCGTCATTTTCCCGTTTATCGGGCTGTACGTTTATTGGGGCAATCCGTTGGCAATCGTATTGTGTTTTGCGATTGGGATTCTGGTGTTGTGGTCGCATCGCTCGAATATGGAGCGCTTGGCGCACGGTACCGAGAACAAGATTGGCGGCAAGAAAGCTGCAGATAAGTAGGGTGTCATGAAAGTTGCAGTAATTGGCGCAGGCTCGTGGGGAACGGCATTGGCGCAGGTCGTTGTGAAAAACAACAACGAGGTTCTTCTCTGGGCGCGCAAAGATGAAGTCGTGCGCGGCATCAACGAAAACCACGCGAATCCGCGTTATTTGAGCGATGTTGCGTTAAGCAAGAACATTACTGCAACGAAAAGCCACGAAGAGGCGCTTTCGGGCGCGCAAGCATGCGTGATTGTCATGCCGTCGTCTACGCTGCGTGAAACGGCGCAGGCGATTGCTCCTTTCGTAAGCGATACGCTTCCTATCATTATTTGCTCGAAAGGCGTCGAGGCGAAAACGGGCATGGTT
>CAKTXN010000014.1 GCA_934630905.1 uncultured Eggerthellaceae bacterium | reverse complement strand
CATCTTAATCCGGACCGCCCACCGCAGCGGAACGCAAAAGCCCGAGATACACAGGGCACCACGGGTTTCTGATGCTCGAAATGTTGACAAAAGGTGGGGTAATTTGTCAACAGGGCACGTTACCAGTTGTGGCGGCGATGCACCGTGCGCGCTGTCATATTGCGTCTATCAGCCGCGCTGCGTGACGAGAAGCGATTTGCTGACCCCGAAGTGCTCGACGAGGGATTCAGCGGCTTGCGTGCAAACGAGTTGTGGCCCACAGCAGGCGAAGTGTTCTTCGGCTTCGCACCCGCCTGGCCCGAAGACGCCCGCGAAGTGTTTGCCGTCTTCGCAGCACCAGTTTTTGACGCAGAAGATGTCGCCGCGCGCGCAGATGCAGATGCAGCCATCGTTCGCGTTGAGCCCGCCTTCGCAGCGCCATCCCCTTCTTCCAGTTCAAGGCTTTCAAGAAACGCGCTCAAGACACCAAGCGGCGTATCTTCACCTTCCAACTTAAAGTATTTCATGGGCACCTCAAGGCGGTTTTTCTGCGGCGTGTAGCGTCCGCCCTCGCGGCGCAGCTCGATTGACTTCTCGCGCGAAATAGTGATCGGCTCGATTGCAACCTTACCGCCCACCACGACAACGCTTTTGATGCCATGCTCGTTGCAATACGCCTTCAAGTGCGTCTTAAGGAACAGATTACGCGCTTCAACGGGCATTTCGGGATGCTTTTTCTGCATATCATCCAGAAGCGCATCGGCCTGCTCGACCGTTTCTGCGCTTGCAATGCGGCGATACCACAAAACGCGCTCGTCCACATCGGGCAGATAATCGTCTCCCAAATACGTGCGCCCGGGAACGTTCACCGTAATATCGGAAAGTGCCGGCGGCAGAACAGCATCTCCCCCTTCGGTAGCAAGACCCTTGCGCGCATCTTGCACCGCCTGTCCGAGCATCTGCGCGAACAAGTCAAAACCAACCGCGCTCATCTGTCCGCTCTGCTCGGCGCCTAAAATGTCGCCCGCACCGCGAATCTCCAGGTCACGCATGGCAATGCGCATGCCGCTTCCCAATTCTTGATGCTCGTTGATGGCAAGCAGACGCGCCGTGGCTTCTTCGGTGAGCACTACTTTCTCGGGATACATGAAGTACGCGTACGCCTGCGTGCTTGAACGGCCCACACGGCCTTTCAGCTGGTACATCTGCGCCAAGCCAAGACGCTGAGAGTCTTCGATGATAAGCGTGTTCGTGTGCGGATTATCAATACCGCTTTCGATAATAGTCGTGGCAACCAGCACATCCAGCTCGCCCGCCGCGAACTCTTCCATCACGTTTTCGAGCTGCTCTTTTGTCATTTTTCCATGCGCAACGCCCACACGCGCCTCGCCTGCCGCCAACTGCACACGTTCAACGACGTCGTCGATGGTACGCACGCGATTCGAAACGTAATACACCTGTCCCCCGCGCGCCAGCTCGTGGCGAATAGCGCCCGAAACAATATCGGGATCCCAAGCGCCTACATGCACTTTTACCGGGCGACGGTCGTCGGGCGGCGTCAAAATAACGCTCATATCGCGCACGCCACTCATAGACATCTGCATCGTGCGCGGAATAGGCGTGGCGGAAAGCGTGAGCACGTCAACCGATTCACGCAAGTTTTTGAATTGCTCTTTATGCCCCACACCAAAGCGCTGCTCTTCGTCGATGACGACAAGGCCCAGATCATGCGGATTCACATCGCGCGAAAGCAAGCGATGCGTACCCACCAGGACCTCAACGGAGCCATCCGCGAATCCCTTGAGCGCTTCTTGCTGCTGCGCCGCCGTGCGAAAACGCGAAAGCACTTCCACCTGAACCCCAAACGGCTCGAAACGCTCCTTGAAATTCGTGTAGTGCTGCTGCGCTAAAATAGTAGTCGGACACAAGACCATGACCTGTTTTTTATCTTGCGTTGCCTTGAATGCCGCTCGCAGCGCGACTTCCGTTTTACCGAAACCGACATCGCCGCAGATCAGACGGTCCATAGGACGCGCGCTCATCATATCTGCTTTCACATCGCGAATGGCACTCAGCTGATCGGGCGTTTCCGCATACGGGAAGGCCGCCTCCATCTCGCGTTGCCAGGGCGTGTCTTCGCCAAAACGAAAACCCTGCACCGCACAACGACGCGCATATACATCTACTAGATCAAACGCGAGTTTCTTTGTTGCCTTGCTTGCTTTGCGCAGCGCACGGGACCAGTCCGACGTGTTCAAGCGCGTCAACCGCGGCGACGACCCTTCAGGTCCCACATAGCGCGTCACACGGTCAAGCTGCTCAACGGGGACAAACAAGCGGTCCCCTTCCGCGTATTCCAGAAGAAGGTAGTCGCGCACGCTTCCATCAATTTCCTGACGCGTAAGCTCGCGGAAAAGCGCCACACCGTGAACGGCATGCACAACGTAATCGCCTGGCTTGTAGGGAAACGTGATTTCCGTAATGTCAATCTTGCGTCCCGATGAACTCGACACGCGCGCACCCTGCGTATCGGCAATGGACACCAGCGCGAGTTTCGCCTTGGGAAACACCATTCCCAGCGGAACATCGGCATCCACCACGTTTACCACACCCGAACGCAAACGGCGGCGCGCTTGTTCTTCGCTCTCGTCTTGCCACTGCAAAACTTCCTGGATAGGAAGCCCTTCATCAGCGAATTCAAGCTCGAGCTCCTTGCGCACCTGCGCATTTGCCGCCGCGAACACCACCATATAATCTGTTTCCAAGAACGTGCGCAAACGGCCGATAAGGCGTCCGCCTTTGCCCGCAACATCGGTGCGCTTAACGGGCAGCTCGTCATCAACGGTCTTGCCAACCCCCATAAGCGATAGATATGTGGCGCGCACGCCTCCACCGAAATTCAGCTGCGTGGGCGGCGCATACAGCCGCTCAGCCGCAACACCGCATCCCTCGACATGAGCACACGCTTCATCGAACGCATGGCTTGCGTCATCGAACAGCGATTTCGGCTCTATCAACGTGGTAAGCGTTTGCGGCGCGGCGTAATCACCAAGCGTGGCCGTCTTGTCGTAGAGAAACGGCAGCAGCAAATCGGATTGCGGAAAGCGAATACCACCTTCCGCCGCGTCCAGGCACTCCAACAGCTCGCGCATGACCGCACTCGTATGCGCTTGCGCCTCAAGCGTTTTGCGCGCACGACGATACGCCGCAGCTGTTGTCGCGTATTCCACCACAGGGAAAATCTCAACCTGCCGCAAGGGGGCAATCGTTTGCCCTGTTGCGGGAACAATACGGCGAATCTCATCGATTTCGTCACCGAAGAAGTCCACGCGCACGGGATACGATAAATTGCCGGGATAAATATCGATCGTACCGCCATGCACCGCAAACGTGCCCGCGCCCTCAAGCTTATCACCTGCGTTTTCGTAACCGCAACGCACGAGATAGCGCGAAAGGTCCTCGAAACTTTCCAAGCCGGAAACGGCACCTTCCGACAAATCATCACCACAGCGCAACACCAACGGGTCGCATGCGCACGCGTCAACGGGCGGAAGAAGCCGCACCAAGGCACGCGCCGATGCAACAACAACGCATTGCTTGCCCGAACGCAGCGCATAAGCCGCCTCCATGCGCCGCGCCGCTAAAACGGGATCGGGCATTTTGCTCGAATTCGGATAATCGCGCCGCTCAAAGAACCGCAGCACGTTATCTTCGCCCAGATACGTGGCAACCGAGCGCGCAAAGCCCATAGCGGCGTCTTCACCTGCAACAACAACGAGCGTTGTTTGAGGTGCGCGGCAAAACTGCATGGCAACCATCAGCGGACGCGCAGAAGAAGCCACTCCGAGCGTGGCATCTTGCGCCGCATCAAGCTTGTCCCAAAACTTCTTTACCGCTTCGGTACGTTCGAATCGAAATGTAAGCGAATCAATAAGCACGCAAAAACCTTCCTTGTTGCCTTTTACCATAGAGACCCAATCAAAGATAACCGCAATTGCCTTGCAAAATCTTCTACCTGACAATCGGCGCAGAAACGTCCCCAAATACGAATAGCCGCAAATTTCTTGCGGCACGCATTCCTGTTTGGCGATATTCTATCAAAAGCAAAAACCAGGGCGGTGCAAAACCGACCATGCACAGCAAGAACGCAACGGAGGAGCCCATGGCACGCGAATCAAAAGCAAAAAAGAAACAACGCGCTGAAGCCGTCTACGAAGAGATGGCAGCGCTTTACGCAAGCGCTCCGTGCGCCTTACATTTCGATGGCGACCCGTTTCGCCTGACCATAGCCACACTGCTCTCCGCGCAAACAACCGACAAGAACGTGAATAAAGTAACGCCGGTGCTCTGGCAGCGCTACCCCACCGTTGCCGATTTAGCAGCGGCAAATCCTGGTGACGTGGAAGAAATTATCCATTCCCTGGGCTTTTTCCGCAGCAAAGCCGCGAACTGCATCAAATGCGCGCAAGGAGTTATTGACCTATACGACGGCACCGTTCCGAAAACAATCTCCGAACTCACAAAGCTTCCGGGCGTTGGACGGAAAACGGCGAATGTCGTTTTAGCGGAAGCTTTCGATATCGCTGAGGGAATCGCCGTGGACACCCATGTGTATCGCATTGCGCGCATCCTTGATTTCTCGAAAGGCGAAACACCTGATCAAGTCGAAAAAGACTTGTGTGCTTTATACCCGCAGGATCATTGGGTGAACATCAATCGTCGTTGGATCCTGTTTGGACGTGAAATATGCATTGCGCGTCGCCCGCGCTGCGCTGACTGCCCTCTTGCCCAAAGAGGGCTGTGCCCCGAAATGCGGTAAGCCGCAAAGCCGCGAAGAAGCACAGCTCTGCGGTGCACCGTAACGCGGCGCTTTTCGCTTACGAGGAATTGCAACTACGCGATTAAGCCTTCAATCAGGATTTTCACACCAATGCCGATAAGCACCACGCCGCCCACTACCTGAGCAGGTCGCTCATAGCGGCTTCCGAAAGCATGTCCTGTCGCTACGCCAGCAAGCGAGAGCACGAACGTGGTCACGCCGATGATGCTCACCGAAGACACAATGTCTACCTGCAAAAACGCAAACGTGATGCCAACAGCCAACGCATCGATGCTTGTTGCAACGGCCAGCAGGAGCAGTTCCTTCACGTCAAGTTTGAAATTGCTGCCCGCTTCTTCTTCGCCGCTTTCTGCGTCATGGAACACATCCCAAAGCATCTTCCCGCCGATAAAAGCCAGAAGCGCAAAAGCAATCCAGTGGGATACCGAGGTCACAAAGCCGGCAAACTGCGTGCCCAGCGCCCAACCCAAAGTGGGCATGAGCGCCTGAAACACCCCGAAAAACAGCGCAATTACCGCAGCTTGCTTCATATTCAGACGCGGCATAGCTAAGCCCTTGCACACGGCAACAGCGAAGGCATCCATCGACAACCCTACGCCGATGAGCAGCAAATCAACTAATCCCACGACAACGCCTCTCACCTTGCCGATTCCGCCGCGCAGAAAAGCGTGGCATTAACATCCCTACGGGACATCCCTACGGAATCAACCGGCCATCTTCCCTGCTGAAAAAACCCTCTTTTTGCAAATCGGCTAAAAGTCCCTCAAAATAATCTTGCGTCACGCCATCGCGTCCAGCGCGGCGCTCGAAATCGTTCAAATCCTCAAACACTTGCTCTGCACCAATGCCGGGCGCCGCCAGAACAAGCCGCACTATCTCCGCGCGTTTCTGCCGCCGCGAACCTTCGAATTTACTTTGGCGCGTATATTCCTTGCTGCGACGACTGGGATTCACGGTAGTCCGCTTCAAGTATGATCCGTAATCAAGCAGCGCGTAATACCAGCCGCGCACGTTTTCACGCGGGCACGCCTCTTGCACTAAAGGCGCAATCTGCTTATCGGAAACATCGCATTGACCAGGGAAAAGTTCATGCAGAAACACGGTGCGCACGTTTGTTTCCAGATATACCCCTGGCTCATCGAACGAAAACGCACGCACACCTGCCGCCGTTGCCGGCCCAATACCGGGAAGCGCCAACAGCGCGTCAAGCTCGCGGGGAATAGTTCCGCCGTGCTGCGCAGCGCATTCATCGGCACAGCGCTTCAACGCCAAGGCGCGGCGGTTGTACCCCATGCCTTGCCATTCGTCCACCACATCGGCCGTTGATGCACTCGCCAACGCGTCAACCGTGGGAAATCTGCCAAGAAAACGCTCCCAGCGAACCAGTACACGCGCCACTTGCGTTTGCTGCAACATGACTTCGGAAACCAACACCTCATAGGGGTCACGCGTATTACGCCACGGAAGATCGCGATACAGCTCAGCTCCCTTATCCCAGACCAGCTGGCAGAAATCCGCCTTACTCAGCATCAGATTCTGCTGATCCCAAGTCATCACGGTCTTCCCCTAGCAATGTTGCAACGTCGTTGGCTCCCTCGAACCCTAAGAACGCATCAAGCCCTTCCAGCTCGCGACGAAAATCGCTTACCACCTGCTCTTCAAGCGACTTGTACTCATCGGAATCAAGAGGCTGATATGCCGCCAACTTCTCGCAAATTGCAGCGGTTGTCAGCGGTTCATACTTCCTGGTAGAAAGCGACTCTTTGTAGCTTGCTTCAATCGCTTCGCGCGCTGCCATGCAAATATCGAAACGCGGAAGACCCTTTGAGCACGCAACGAGCGTCTCAATCTGGGCTCCCTTCATAGAAGGATGCTTGTTCATCAAATCGTTCCACAAAGACGTACGCTCCGATGCCGTGGGATAATCGATGTCAACCACGGTAAGCGGCTCCAGAATATCAAGAAACGCACCCTGAATATCCGCGTCGGTCGAGCACGATGCCAGCACGTACACATCCGGGTTCTCTACCGCGGAGCGAATAAGACGAACCGCCTCAAGCGCACCCTTCGATGGACCTTGCGCTCCCGAACGAGAAGACGCGCACTCAAAGCAATCATCATCGAACGGCAGCAAATGACCCCACAAGTCAATATCTTCCAGAAGAAGAACGCCCGAACCATCTATCTGGCCTTTTGACGCATTGAAGCGAAGTCCCAAGCTTGTTTGGGCCATAACGCACAAGACCAAATCGCCATGGATATTCTCGTCAACGTTAATGCGAACGCCGGGAAGCTCCAGCTCGCCCAGCGTTGCTTCCATGAAACGAGAAGCATCTTCGCGCGCAGCAGACCTGAACACGATTGCGTCCGAAACAGGCATTCCCGAAAGTCCATGTTTTTCATTGAGGAACGAAATGAAGTTTTTCAGCTCGGGGTTGTTCGCAAAGCCAATACCCAACGCATGCATCTGTTCAATAGCGTGCTCAAAGCCCGCCATATCGGCATACGTCAAACGGTTAGCGGCCTGAATGCTTTTCTGTCCCGCGCCGGGCAAGCCGAACGCGGCAATGGCGCCGTGACCGCCTTGCAGAATCTGGGACAAAAACGGCAGCACATCAGGTGCCTGCGCTGTATCAGCCGCATTCTGAACATTCCCTTGCTTACCAACAATCGCAGCATGATGCTCCGAGCGGTTATTCGCGCCCGCGCCACCCGTATTCCGAATGACAAAATGGTCAGAAGCGGTACCCGATTTGCTGGAAGCAGCGACCGAGCCGTCATCACCCTGAATCGCCTCGGACGCATCCTCCGCATCAGATGTATCGGATGCACCAGAGGCAGCACCGTCATTGCGCGCAGTTTCGCCATCAGAGGCATCATTAAGTGCTGGATTCGCCTGATGATACTCGCAAACATCGAAATCGGGGCACTCCGAGCAGTCTTCTTCCGCGCAGATGTCGTCCGTCAGCTCCATCTCGCCTTCGATTTCATCAAGAAACTCATCGAAGAGCGCATCCATGCCGCCAAAACCCATATCGGCAAGTTGTGACGGAATGGAAGAGAGCACTTGCTCAAGCTCGCCGCGATCAACGCCGAACTCCTCCAAGCGCTCAAGAGCCAAATCTTGCAGGCGCATGACATATTGCTGTACTTCATCTGGCGAAAGATACGGCTCCATCAAGCTGAAAATATGCTCGGCCAGCGTGCGTTGCTTGCCCGAAGCAGCCAAAAACCAGGCTTGTTTCAGACCGTCAATAAAAATGTTTTCAGATGCCACGCCCTCTTTTTGGGCGCAATCGAATGCCGCCAAGTAAAGAGACGCCGCCAAAGAGTCGTCCCCCTCTTGCTGCGCACACTGGGCGCGATTCAAATAATCCAAGGAGCGTTTCGCAGAACGCGTACCTTCAGTGTTCAACTCGTCATTCCCAAACACCGAAAACGCCTCCTTTCTAAGACAAGCGGCGCGTATCGCCGCCCGAAAAACTTACCACTCAACTATATGCCAATTACGCTTCTTCGCGTAGCGTTCCAGCGCGGGACCGGGAGAAACAGCAATCGGATGCTGCGAGAACTCAAGGAGCGGAATATCGGAATAATGATCCGCATAAGCATACGTCAAATCCCAATTTCCTTCGCCGAACAATTCGTTGCCGAACTTTTTTACGCGGCGCACCTTCTCTTCGCCCTCAACAGCACGACCCTGCACCTTGCGCGTGTAACAACCGTTCTTGTCAACCGCCATGCGAACGGAAATCTGACGAGAGAATGCATGCTTCTCCATTGCTCGCAAGATGATAGGCTCAAACGTTGCTGAAATGACCACCACGGTATCGCCCTGCTCTTCGTGCCGACGCATGGCCTCATCCGCCTGAGCGCGGTACAGCGGCTCAATCTGCTTATCATAAAACTCATGCAGAAACGCATCGACCTTTTCTTTGGGCTTACCCTCAAACGCAGAAAACACCAAGCCACGCGCCCATTCTTCACTTTGGGGAAGGTGCCACGCATAGGCAATGCCCCAAGCTGCAAGGCGCAAAAGAATCGTGGGGCGCAACATTTTGCGTGCAGAAAGATACTTCACCAGCGCAACGGGAGAGTTTCCCAAAATGCTGGTGCCATCGAAGTCGAAAACCACCACGCGGCCTTTTTCCTGCGCTGTTTTATCCTGCTGTTTTTCCATATTTCAAGCCCTTTAGGGCAAGATCCTTTCTTTCAATGCGAAGACGCAAGCGCAAAGATGCGGTCCCTGCAACCTGCTCTGCAAGTGCGGGCCCACGCATCGCGCGAAAAAACGCATGCACCAACAACTTGCCTATTTTAGCAAATGCAATGCGTCGCTAGTCCTTCTCAACGGTATCATCGCAACTCGCAAACTGCGAATTGTATAAATCAGCATAGAACCCGTTCTGCGCAAGAAGCTGCTCATGAGTTCCTTGCTCGATAATATCACCATTGTTGATAACTAATATCAAATCTGCGTTACGAATGGTTGACAAGCGGTGGGCAATCACAAAACTCGTGCGACCTTCCATGAGCGTATCCATGGCGCGCTGGATGTGCTCTTCGGTACGCGTGTCCACCGAGCTTGTTGCTTCATCCAAAATCAAGATGTCACGGTTCGCCAAAATCGCTCGCGCAATAGTCAAAAGCTGCCGCTGACCTTGGCTGATGTTGCTGGCGTCCTCGTTGATCACAAAGTCGTACCCACCGGGAAGCGTCTGGATGAAGTGATGCGCGCAGCCCGCCTTTGCCGCCGCTTCTACTTCTTCATTGGTCGCGTCAAGGCGCCCGTAGCGGATGTTTTCGCGAATCGTACCGTTGAACAACCACGTATCCTGCAAAACCATGCCGAAGCGCGCGCGAATATCGGCGCGGCTGAATTCGCGCACATCGCGACCGTTGATGCGAATAGCGCCATCGTTGACATCGTAGAAACGCATGAGCAACTTGACCAGCGTTGTCTTACCTGCGCCCGTTGGTCCCACCAGAGCGACCATCTGGCCTTTTTGCACCACCGTAGAGAAGTCGTTGATAACGATCTTGTCCGGATCGTAGCCAAATTTCACATGATCGAACTCAATGCTGCCATCGTTTTTCTCGGGCGTTTCTGGATAAAGATCAAGCGACTCTTCTTCCTGGTCCAAAAACTCAAAAATGCGCTCGGCGGAAGCAACGAGCTGCTGGATGATGTTGCTGATTTGCGTCAGCTGCGAAAGCGGCTGCGTGAAGTTTTTCACATACTGGATGAACGCCTGGATATCACCCACCGTAATAATGCCCTGAACAGCGAATACGCTTCCCAGAATAGCCACTACAACGTAGCCTAAGTTGCCTATGAAGTCCATGACGGGCTTCATGAAGCTCGAAAGGTACATAGCGCGCCACGCGGCCTCATAAAGACGCGTGTTCGCATCCTCAAAGCTCGCGACCGTGCTTTCCTGCCTGTTGTACGCTTTTACCAAGGCATGACCGGAAATCGCTTCTTCCACCACGCCGTTTACTTCGCCCAAAAGGCGTTGCTGCGCAAGGAAGTTCTTCTGCGAAAGCTTCACGAACACGAAAATGAGCACCGCAGAAATGGGAAGCAGAACTAACGTCACGAGCGTCATAAGCGGGTTGATGGTAAGCATCATGACCACGACGCCAATAATCGTGGCGCACGATGTGATCATCTGCGTAAGGCTTTGATTCAGGCTTTGACCCAGCGTATCAACATCGTTGGTGATGCGCGAAAGTGTATCGCCCACGGAGTTCTTGTCGAAGAACCCGAACGGCATCCTGTTGATTTTCTCGGCGATATCCTGGCGCAGCTTGAAGCACATGCGCTGCGACACGCCCGACATAATCCAGCTTTGCACAAATGAGCAAATCGAAGAGAGCACGTAAAGCCCAAGCGTGGCAAGAAGAATGCCCGCAATGATATCGAAATCAATGCCGCCCGTGCCATTCACTTTCGCAACCAGGCCGTTGAAAAGCTCGGTTGTCGCCTGCGAAAGTACTTTCGGTCCAATGATGTTGAACACGGTGCTTCCCAAGGCAAACAGTACAACGAAAATAAGTGCAACTTTATATATGCCCAGATAGGCGATGAATTTCTTCAGCGTTCCCTTGAAATCTTTCGCTTTTTCCACAGGACCCATAGCGCCCGGATGGTGTCTCATGCCACCCCTGCGCCTGCCTGTTGGCATCGAACGCGGCGTCATTGGACATCACCCCCTTTCGCCAGCTCTTCTTCCGAAAGCTGCGACAGCGCTATCTCGCGGTACGTCTCGCACCCCTCAAGCAGCTGTTCGTGCGTGCCTTGCCCCACAACGCGTCCTTCGTCAAGTACGACAATCGTATCGGCGTTCATGATGGTAGAAATGCGCTGCGCAACAATGACAACCGTCCTGCCCGCAAGCTGCGTTTGCAAATCGTGGCGTAGTTTCGCATCGGTTTTGTAGTCAAGCGCAGAGAAGCTATCGTCGAAAAGATACGCGCGAGCATCAGTTGCCAAAGCGCGCGCAATAGCCAAGCGCTGACGCTGACCGCCTGATACGTTCGTGCCGCCCTGCGCAATGGGCTCAAGCACCCCTTCGGGCTTCTCTGCCACAAAATCGGCCGCTTGTGCGATAGAGAGCGCTTGATCGCGGCGCGCGGGCGTCAAAGCATCAACGCCGTAGCCCACATTCGATTCAATCGTGCCCGAGAAAAGAAACGCTTTCTGCGGAACATACCCGAACGTGGAACGCAGCGCTTTCTGCGAATGATGACGAATGTCAATCCCATCTAGCTCAATTGAGCCTTCGTTCACGTCGTAGAAGCGCTCGATAAGACGGATAATGGTTGACTTGCCCGAACCGGTCGAACCGATGATCGCCGTTGTCTTGCCAGCCGGGGCGCAAAACGATACATGGTCAAGCACGTTTTCGCAGCCATCTGCGTAACGGAAGCACACGTCGTTGAAGCGAATCTCAGCGCCTTTAACGGCCTCTTCTACACTCTTCGCGGCACTGTTGCCCCGAGCGGCTTCGGGACCAGCATGAACACCCGCCGCGCCCTGCGCGCTCGTCGCACCTGGCGCCACGCCGGCAGCTTCGAACAACTGCGCATCGTAGACTTCCAAAGCATCTTGGATGCTTGAAGCGGTATTAATGACCTCGTCCACGCGCTGCGCCGCAACGTTAGCGCGCGGGAACACAACAGCAATAACGCCAATCATCAGAAAGCTCATCACTATGATCATGGAATAGGTGATGAACGCAATCAAGTCGCCCGTTTGCACCATACCCAGGTCAACGTAGTGTCCGCCAACCCACACAATGGCAACCGACACTAAGTTCATGACAAGCATCATCGTGGGCATCAAAAACGCCATAGCGCGGTTCGTGAAAAGCTGCGTTCCCATCAAGTTGCTGTTGGCCGCCTGAAAGCGCTCCAACTCGAAGTCTTCCCTGCCGAATGCGCGAATAACGGGCAAGCCCGTAAGAATCTCACGAGAAACTTCATTCACCTTGTCGATGAGCGCTTGCATCTTTTTGAACCTGGGCATGGTAACCGCAAAAAGAATACCGATAACCAGGGCAATTGCAATAAGGGCAAGCCCAATAATCCAGCTCATGGACACGTTCGTCTGCGCCACCATAATAATGGCGCCTATGCTAATGACCACGGTGTATACCACCATGCGCTGCGCCATCATGCAAACCATCTGAATCTGCTGAATGTCATTCGTGCCGCGCGTGATAAGCGATGCGGCAGAGAATTTGTCCACTTCAGCATCGGAAAAATCGACAACGCGCTTAAAGAAGCGACTACGCAAGTCGCGACCGATTTTCGTGGCATTGCGGCAGCAGAAGAAGTTCATGATGCAGTGGACGATGAGCGCAATGGCGGCAAGCGCAATCATGATTTTACCCACATGAAGCAGGTAATCCATCTGGATGTCCGCGGTGCTTACCCCACAGGCATCGTATTCTGCTTTCGCGGCAAGGGTGGCCTGCTGAGAAAGCAAGCTGTCGTTATCCAATCCCACAGAGGAAAGTGCCCGATCAAGACCTTGCTTGATATCCGCCTTCGTCACCTGTCCCGCCTCATACGCTTGCCGCAATGCGGCAATATCGAAATCGGGCATCGACTGAGAGTAATAAGAGCAAACCAAGGGAAGCGAGATCGCATCGTCGAGCATCGAACGATACGCTTTCCCTTCTGTATTCAGAACGTAATAACCTGCACCGGCATCGAAATCGTAAGAGACCCGTATCGTTGCTTCATCATCAACCGGGGCAAGCATGGTAACAACCCCAAACGTATCGGCAGAGAGCACTTCGGGAGATGAGTTTTCAATACCGCTTTGCTGAATACCAACATCAACGATGTTCGAAGTATACTTAGGAAGAGCCAGCTCACAGCATGCCTGCACCACAAAGCACAGGACTACAATCAAAAACGCCGCCTTGTGCTCCATCAAATATCGGTATATGCGCATATTCACATCCTTCTTTTTTAACCGATATATTGTAACGCCGTGAGTTTCCGGGAAGAAAATGCGCTCTGCCTTGTTGCCAAGTTGCCACTTATAGTGCAGCGGGCCAGATGAGCGAAATGATGCGGAAGAGGGATCTTCGCGATAGCTGCATGGTAGCTTCCTGATAGCTAAATGATGCGGAGGGAGCCACACAATAGTCGCGCGATCGCTGCACATGAGAGCCGCGAATGGTAGCAAGAAAAGAAAAAACCCGGCGAACCGGGCAGTATTCATAGAATGGCGGGATGTACGGGACTCGAACCCGCGACCTCTGGCGTGACAGGCCAGCGCTCTAACCAACTGAGCTAACACCCCATTTGTTAAAAAAAGCCCGAACAATCGGGTTTTCATGGGAGCTGGAATGGCGGGATGTACGGGACTCGAACCCGCGACCTCTGGCGTGACAGGCCAGCGCTCTAACCAACTGAGCTAACACCCCAGCACTTTTCAGCAGTGGATATATTACGGGTTTCCACGCATCCATGCAAGCATTTTTTTGAACTTTTTTGAAAAGAAGGGCGAAACGAAGGCGAAAATGAGCGAAACCGACGCGTCCTATGACTCAAGATCCGCCGAACGACCAGCTTGCAGCTCGATTTTTCCTTCGCGGAACTTTTGAACGAAAAGATGCGCCAGCTCGGGATCGAATTGCGTTCCCGCGCCATCTTCGATGATCTGCAGCGCACGATCAATATCGCGCGGGCTTTGGTAGCAACGCTTCGTGGTCACGGCGTCAAAGCAGTCTGCCACGCATAGAATACGCGCCGTCAAAGGAATATCCTCGCCCGCTAAGCGACGCGGGTACCCCTTGCCGTCCCAGCGCTCGTGATGCCCCACAACGGCGGGAATAACGTAATCGAGGCTTGGCAAGTGTCGAATGATCGAAACGGCGTTTTCCGGGTGCTTCTTGATAATCTCGTACTCATCGGAAGTAAGCGACGACGGCTTTTGCAGAATCGCTTCAGGAATACCGATTTTGCCAACATCGTGCAGAAGACCCGCTTCGCGCACGATTTCGACAACTTCGGCATTCAAGCCGTAGCAGCTTGCCAACACAGATGCGTAATACGCCACATTATTGGAATGCGTGAACGTGTAATGGTCTTTCGCGTCAATCGCAGCGGTCAGGGCATACACCGTATCGGCATAGCTTGAGAAAATGCCGTGGTGGTCAATCTGATCAACGGCAAGGTGTTCGCCCGCCGTACCCGTTGAATAGACCATAATGGCATTCTTACCATGCTGTTTCACCTGATAGACAGCCATATTTGCGTTATCCATAAGCTGACGCGTGTTATGAGCGTCAAACGGCATGCTGCAAATACCAATGCTGCAGGTAAGCACTTTGAGCGCTTCTTCCCGATCTCCGCGGTTCAAGTGATAGATTTGCTGGCGCAAGTTTTCCGCCAAGCGCTTCGCGGCGCTTGCGTCCTGGTCGGGCATCAAAATGGCGAATTCCTTACCACCTAAACGTGCCGCAAAGTTGCTCTCGCCTACCGTGGTTTTCAGCACGTTGGCAACGCGCAGCAAAACATCGTCGGCCTCACGTTCGCCATAGAGCTGATTGTAGAGCTTGAAGTCATCCAGGTTCAACAGAATGAGACTCAAAACGCCTTGCGGATTGCGATCGTGGATCTCATCCAAACGCGCATAGAAATACTTGCGGTTCAGGAGACCCGTCAAGTCATCGGTACGCGCTTCATAGGCCGCCTGCTCGTAGAGCTGGCTGTTCTTGACGCCAATCGCCATAACCGCCGTAAGCGCAAGCAAATGATCCATCTCATTCATGGCAAGCGAGCCGCGGGGGTCCTTCAGCGTAATAACCGATAAGCCGATAAGCTCCTGGTTTACCGTAAGCGGAACAATGCAATTCATGTTAAGGGAGCGCAATTTTTGACGTTCGGTCTCCCACATAGAGCGATATTCAACGCTCCGCACGAACTCGGCGGGTGTGAGCACGTCGCGATGGGCGCTCAGCCATTCCGACACGGCACTGCCGGCTTCAAACATCACACCGCCCGATTCGAACGGAATGCTAGATCCGCGCACCACCATAGAGCCATCGGGCTGCTTCAGGCAAACGCGCACGGTGCGTACCGTATGCAAGTCGCGGCAGACTTGCTGGCAATAGAGCTCGCTTGTGCCCGCAACGCTTAACGAGCGGGAAACGCTCTCCTGGTACTCCTTCAGCCCGGCGCGGCGACTCGTTTGGTCCTTCAGGAACAAAACGTTGCTCATCTTGCGGATGCCCAGATACAGCAAGAACGCGAAGCAAACGCAGAAAAGAACCACAGCAACCACGCTGTTCGTTCCGAGCGGAGGCGGAAGCGTTGCAACAAGCTTTTCGAGAGGTTCAACGAATAGCAACCCGAAAAGGAAAATAACCGCGAACGTGATAAGCGCATATGTGCGATACGACAACGCGAGCGTCATCGAAAATAGATGCTTGTTGTACAGGCTCACAAAGCAGCAGACGGCGAAAACAATGCCCATTCCTAAGTCAAGCGGAATGCCCGCGAATGGCGGGAGCATGATAACGACCTGGCCGATGATCATGACTACCGCGCCAACGGAAACGGGAACTGCCTGATGGCGCGTGAGCGCACGGCAACGTACGCAGTCAACAACGCGCAGCAAAATAGACACGCTGAATACGGCGAAGACGCCGTACATGATATAAGTGCCCAGCGTGAAGGATCCGTACACGAAGCGAATATCCCCTGCCGCGTCTAAGACAATGGCAGGTGGAGCCAAGAACCAATCGGTGGCAACATTGCCAATAAGCAGGCCCACCAGGGCTACTGCCAGCACTTTTTCGATAATTGTTATTTGCTTTCCCGCGAAACACGCAAGAAGCTCGTCAAGGGTGATGCACGCGAACCAAATGCCAACAAGCGAAATATGGAACCACGGCGAAACCAAGCCGAAGAACTGCAAGCGCATAAGCACCGAGCCGCCCGACCACAGCACCAAAAACACCAGCATGACTAAAAACCGCGTGATGAGTGCATTTTTCTTCGCCACGACCAGCGTGCAGAACTCGAAAAGATAAATAAACAGCGCCGTAAGCGGAACCCAAGCGAAACCCTGCATCATAGGCCCATCGCCTGGCTTTCGTGCACATACGGCCAATCGGTTGCCATAATGCCACGCAGCCGCACAATCTGGCGCTGGCTGGGGTTGATTGCGTCAATCGGCGCGCCTTCGCGCTTTTCGTAAGCCGCAAACGACCCCGTTTGCAAAAACGTTATCTGCAGCGGTTCCATCTCAAGAATGGTCCGCAAACTATCATAGTCAGTATCCAGATACTTGAAGTAAATCTCAAGATGGCTGCGAATAATAGCTTCGCTTACCGCCAAGCTCTCAAGAGCATGCGGGTCAAGCTCGATATACATATGAAGGAACGGATGCCGCGTTTGCTTCTCGTATTCCTTAGCGGCGCACCATCCCACAATGGGAAGCCGTGAAAGCGCAACGACTTCCTTGATAGAGTTTTCCGTGATGCGCGTAAATCCAGCAATGTCAATCACACCAGGCACACGGTCAACGTACACAAAGCGCGGAAGCGACGAGTGGTCGGCAGCAGAGCCTATGCCTGCGCAGCGATACATATCCCCTGTTCGGTAGCGCGCGAAAGCGCCACCCTTAAGCGACGTGATAACCAGCTCGTAGAGCTCGCCTGCCTGCACTTGATCAATGGTAAGCGTCGGAAGGTTTTTATCGGTACTGCGCACGAATTCTTCTGGCAAGAACTCGTAGAAGCACGCATCGGGGAAGAAATACAAGCTGGTGCGATTCCACGTTTCCGTGCCCACCAATCCGCATTCGGTGCCCGCAAAAAGCTCCATGGGACGAATGCCCCATTGCTGCTCAAGCTCATCTTTGTAGCAAGCGTTGTCGGTACCCGCGATAACGAATCCGCGCAGGTCAAACAAATCTTTCGGCAGAAGCTCGCGCCCTTCTCGCGCCGCTTTCCGACGCGCTTTCAAAACGCGACGAGCCATGGCAAGCGAAGGAACACTCTTGCCCGATTTCGATTCAGCAGTCGCCGCGGCACTCGCACCGGCGCCCGTAGAAGCGCCCGATGCCACCGCACCGGCAAGCTTTTTGCTCATGAACGATCCAACCGAGCCCATGGTCAAAAAATAATCAACGCCGCTCGAAAGCGCCATTTTGAAACCGTATTTCATACGCTGGGAAAAACCCATGGTCGTAGTAGTTTTATGCGGAGGCATGAAACGGAAGTGGAATTCCTGATCCAGAATAATACCCATCAGGCCCGTTAGATACGGCAGTGGAGCCAGGCCCGACAAAACGTTCATTCCAATGCGGTATTGCGCCCAATCCGTAGCAGATGCCAGCATGATAATGGCCTTGCCGTTGCGCTTAAACGAATCAAGGATGCCTTGCGTATACGGAGCAAGCTTGATAGGACGCTTGCCGCCTTCCCACGTGGTTTCCACCCACGTAACCGCAGGTAACGGCAGCATATCTTCGCGGCGCGCCAAGAGAATATCGGCATAATCATCATAGGTCGTCAACGGCACACATTCGCGGAACTCTTCGATTGACGTTGGCTTCTTCCCTTTCAGGATGCTCTTGCCAATGCCGCTGGGGCACCATAAAACCAGTTGTTCTTCCATAAGACGGCGCTGAATATGCAAGTAATCATCAAGCGACAAGCTCAGAAAACCGCAATATTCATCCCAGGTGCGCAAAGGATCAGACGCATCGCGCCCTTCGTATAGATCAAAGTCCAGTTCACGGGCTTGATTGTTCCGTGCAAATAAGCTCATGCGCGCCCGCCTTTAACAGACGGCAGGGAAAGAGCATTGCGCACGCTATGGCACGTGGGGAAGAAAAACGGCACGTTGCGCTGATAATCTTGATAATCGCAAAACGTGCGTGGGAAACTCCATTTGTCCTGAAAAACCATGTAGGCAACATTTCCTGCGCACAAAAGCAGGCAAGACAACGTTACCGGAGCACTGCGGAATGCGAGCGCGAAGAACAAGAAGCCAAGACAGTACCAAAACACGCCGGGATGGCGACAAAAAGCGTACATGCCGTGCTGGTACACAGAGCGATCCTGTTCGGCGGAAGAATACGTCCCCCGAGGCAAACTGAAGAAAAGCGCTTTCACCATAAGTACAAAGCAGATAAACGAGAGCGCGGCTACAACGTAGAAGAACGCATCGGCAGCAAGAACATTCATCTGGCTTATGAGCAGCAGCGCGAAAGCAGCCACAACAAGCACACACCCCGCGAAAAACAGGAGATGCGAACGGGCAGAGCTCGCGCCGCGCACGGTAAGAATATCGTAGGCGAAAAACAAACCGTAAGCTGCAATCGTCAACACGAAAACGCCGAAAACAATCGCCACGATACCCCTTCCCAAATCAGCGTGAAATCTTTCTGAACGCGGCATCTATGCACACAGCCGCAACACTATATTGTAGCTGATTGAGTATGGTAGATTCGCTATCAATGGGGCTTAAATCAGGCATTATGCCGCAGAAAGTACAAAAAGAGCCGCTTTTTCTTGTAATGAGAGAGGCCTCCCCAGCAAGAAAAAAGCAGCTCCGACTAAGCTCCGATTTCGTTGCGTTTTCAACGTACTTGCAATTACCAAACCTTGCTTCGAAAGCGGTGGAAAACGATGCAGCGCGGACAAAGCGAGAGCTATGCCCCCGCCTCAAAGCCAACAAGCAAACCACCCGGCTCCGCGTAATAAGAGCACAGGCCTTCGTTTTCACCAATCGTAATATGGCATTCGGGAAAACGCTCTTTGATAAGCGCTTCGAGCTTCTGGGCGGCAGCAAGGTTTTGCGTGTGGCGCAGAATCGTTCTTCCGCCCGCAAATCCGCATTCCACCATATTGGCAAGAATCTGGTTGAGTGCATTTTTCTCGCCGCGTGATTTATGCAGCACCTGCAACTCGCCCTGATCGCTCGCTTGCCCAACAATGCGAATATTCAACGCGCTGGCGAGTTTTGCGACCAGCGGATTCACGCGACCGTTTTTCGCAAAGTTATCAACTTTCCTCAAAGCGAACATGAGATGAGTGCGCTTCCAGTACTCCTGGATAGCGGAAACGATATGCTCAAACGAAAGATTCTCTTCAATGAGCTGGGCATATTTCTCTATGATGAGCTCAAGCTCGGGACCTGTTGACTTCGAGTCCAGCACGAACACTTTCGCGCCGGGATTGCTTTCCTGGTAATGCTCGGCCGCGTTAACAGCAGCGTTATAGCCGCCGGAAAGACCGCTGGTCAAGGCAACGGCAAACACTTCATCGGCATCGCCGAACGCGTGAAGCCAATCTTGGATATTAGGGCACGACGTAGTAGAGGCATCCTTCGTTTTTTCAAGGGCATCAAGAAACGCCTGCTTATCAAGCGATTCGTTGTCCACATAATCAACGCCATCTACACGAACGGTCAAGGGTGCAAAAGCATAAGCAACACCGGGCAGGGTGCGGACATTCGACGACGAGTCCGCAACTATTACTCGTTTCACTTCAGTTACGCATCTTTCTTGGTCGGTTGGTCTGAAACTGCCCTTACTATACCATTACACCAACGCGCCGCCGCAGCTGGAACCAAAACCTGCTGCGCAACTGTAACAAATGGGATGCGTGCGCACCTGACGCGGCGGCAGCTGACCATTCGCCATGTCGAAAATCGTGGCATCGCGGCCTTCGTGCTGAAGGGCCATCCCCAACACATGATTCACTTCGCAGTCGTATAAACGACCGTCGTAGTCCACGTTCACCTGGTCCAAGCACATCATGCGCGTAATAGCCATAGCATTGAAATTATCTGCTAAAAGCGCCAAGTAGCGATCGAACATGCCTGAATCAAGCAGGTCCTCGGCAAAACGCCCGATGGCATAATTGTTGAACGCCAGCAAGTTATCGAAGCGGATGCCCTGTTCCTGCTCGAGTTTCACGCGATACGCTTCCTCGATCATATATTGCGGCGGCGGCAAAAACGGGCCGGCAACGTTAAACACCAGATCAAGGACAAGACCTTCCCCCTTGCCGTAACCGCGCTCGTTGAGCTTTTTCGCCACGCGACACACGCGCTCGAACACGCCCTTACCGCGCTGATTATCGGCCATATCGGGCAGGTAAAAAGGCAAGCTAGCAACAACATGGGCGCCCGTTTCCGCAAATACGTCCATCAAGTGCTCGTAACGCGGAATCTCAAGCAGCGTTAAGTTCGAGCGCACGATGACTTCTTTTGCCACCCTTGCCGACTCGCGCAAAAACCACTCGAAATCGGGATGCAGCTCAGGCGAGCCGCCCGTGATATCCATCACGGCAAAGTTGCCGGCCGCAAACGCCGCAAGAATGGCTTCCATGGTTTCGCGCGACATGCATTCGGTGTTATCCGGGCCGCACTCCAAATAGCAGTGCTTGCAGGCCAAATTGCACTTATACGTGATGTTCACCTGCATCGTTTGCTGCTGCTCATGCGTGCACAACAGCGTAGGCTGACCCACGCGATCCTCGAAGCTCTTGTAATCCATGCGCTCGTACGCGTCTTCCAAAAACGCGCGGTCGATCTTGCATTTTCCCTCGTGCACTTCAAGCGCTTGCTGGGCGCGAAGCGCATTGAACGCACCCCGATGCGGACCCGCTTCCGTTATGTGGAAATACTTGCCATAACGCGATGCCGCCAGCATGCGCGCCGTATTTCCACTTACCGCCACCGGCTTGCCTTTCTTGAAGCGAATATCGACAGAATAATCGAAGTAGCGCGGCATCTCCGGCATGCCGCCCAAATATGTGGCGACCTGGCCGTAATCTTCCTCGCCTTCCTCAAGGCCATCCGTTTTAATGGCGCGCACCGTGCATGAAGTAAACGACATAAACCCGAGCTTTGTCTGCAAGTCAAGCGCACCTACATGCATGTCATCGACCACCGTATGCACAAACGTGGGCCAACCGACCTGAGCCATGAGTTCGCGGAAATCTTTCTCGTAAAGCGCGCCGCCCAGGCATTCGCCCACTAAAACAGGGTCGTGACGCAGCTCATCGCTCATACGGCGGTCGGAATACACGTCGGAAAAATAAAGCTCGCCGCCTGGCTTCAAAACACGGTAGACTTCGGATAAAACCAGATCTTTGAAAGGAGACAAGTTCACCACGCAGTTGGAAACAACCAGGTCAATAGATTCATCTTCAATGCCGCAAGCGGCAAGATCTTCAATGTAGCCCAGGCGGAATTCAACGTTGCTTTCTTCGTAGCCGAAACGCTCGCGCTGCTCATCCTGGTATTTCCTTGCCAGGTCAAGCTGCGATTGCGTCATGTCAACGCCAATAACGCGTCCCGTTTTGCCCACAAGCTTCGACAAAACGTACACGTCGCGCCCCGTGCCGCAGCCCAGGTCAAGCACCGTTGCGCCTTCCAGCGCAGGAGGAATGGGGGAACCGCAGCCATAGAAGCGCTCCACCACTTCATCGGCAATAAGCGGCATGACCTCGGCCACATAGCGCGGCGGCGCGCTGGTGGTGCAGCATGTCGCATCGGTTTTCAAGTCATCGGATGCCGAAAGATGCTGGCCATAATAAGCTTGCACTTCTTCATGCATGGTGGTTGGAATCATAAACGAACTTCCTCATAAAAACAGGTGGCCCGCGAAAAAGGCCACCTTGAACAGGTATTACTCAGCGAACAACGCTTAAAAGCGGCTTGCGCGACCGCCGTTGCGACGACCCTCGTCATAGAAGCCGAAGCACTCGGTGAAGATGGTCTGGCATTTCAAGTTATGGCGTTCCTTGATAGCGTCAATCGCATCGTCCACAATCTCGGCCATAACGTCAGACTCGCAAAGCGCGCGTGCGTTCACGATAATCGCTATAGCGGTGTAATCTTGCTGCAGCTTGTGGTCGTACTCAATGTCGTAATCCACGCCTATAAGCGATGCTTTCACGTAATCTTCGCCTTCGCCCGATGCGAAAAGCTTCAAGTGCGGCACGTTGCGGCGCGCATCAATCAAGCCGTCGCGAATTGCCTCGAAGAAATCATCGACAACTTGGTTGAAATCGATATTCTTACCATCGCGCTCTTTTGCGAAGAAGCGGCGGTTGTACCAGCACATTTGGCGTTCGGCTTGGTCCATCTCGTCGGATCCGTAGCCAATTTCGCGGTGCACCGCAGCCGCGCGGTGGCTCATCAGATAATCAACAACTTCTTCAACGCCTTCGCCGGTACGCGCGCTCATGCACATAACGGGAATGTCCGGGTAAGCAGTGCGGATGAACTCCAAGTCGGCAGCAAGCTCGTCTTCGTAGAGCATGTCAACTTTATTCAAAACAATCAAATCCGCCTCGGCAATTTGCGCATTCAGCAAGAAGCGCATCTCTTCGGGAAGATTGATGTTCGCGCGCTCGGGCAGAATCATGCGCAATCGCTCAGGGTCAACAATGCAGGTCAGCGGCAACAACTCGTATTTATCAGGATACTCGTCTTTAATCTTGATGACCACGTGGTCAAGCGAACCCAGCCCGCTGCCGGGGATATCGGACATAACAACCGTGCAGCCGTTATTCACCAGACCGTCAATGCGATACACCAGATCCTCGGTCACATAGCAAATGCAGTCCCCCGTGATTTCGGAGATCTCAACATCGGCCATACGCGTCAAATCAGCATCGACCAGGTTCTTTGCGCCCAAATCATTCGCGATGATGCCGCCTTTTCCGTACTTGCGGTTAATCACGCGCGCCATGGCAATCATGCTTGTGGTTTTGCCAGCGCCCAAAAAGCCGGTCACCACCATATAAGCCGGTTTTGTCATGAAATGTGCTCCTTTACTTACACCACACGCGCCCAAAGACGCTCAAAGTTTTCATTTAGGAAGGATACGCTACTTTTCAACCGTTTTCACTTGAAATTCGCGTAAATGACCGATATAGTCTACTACCAGTATTAGTTTGCATCTAATATATGCCACGCAACAGGCAAAGTCAAAACAAACATTGCTTGATACATTGAACAAGGGAAAGGAAGAACCCACTATGTCAAGTCTTACCCGCCGCGGTTTCGTTGCCGCAACCGCTACCGCTGTCGCAGGCTTGGGCCTTGCTGGATGCGCCAGCTCCAACGCCTCCAGTTCCGCCTCTGCAAGTGCCGCTGCTTCTTCAAGCACTGGCATTGCCACCATTGAACTGAACGACGAAGTCGAAGAGCTCACCGTTGTCACCAACATCAAAGACACGAAAACGTCAAGCATTGCCGTAGCCATCGAAAAAGGCTACTACGAGCAGGAAAAGCTCAACGTAACGCAGCAGCCCTTCGGCGGCGGCTTCCCCGAAATCATGCCCGCACTTTCCAAGGGCAGCATCGATGTGGTGCCGTACGGCTCCATCCCCACCTGCACGTATGTCTCCCAGGGCGATGATCTGGTTATTATCGGCGGTACCGTTTTAGATGGCTCCGAATGCGTAACGCTCGCCGAAAACAAGGACGCTTACAAGAAGGCAGAAGACTTCAAAAGCAAGAAGATTGCCTGCTTCCGCATGGAAACGGGCCACATGGCGCTGAAGTCCTGGTTGCGCAAATCCGGCCTGAAGATTGGCGCGCTTGCCGATGGCAACGACGTTGAATTCATTTTGCTGGAAGGCTCCGCAGCCGAAGTTGAGGCTGTGAAGAAGGGCGAAGTCGATATGTGCTTCGTAAACTCCGGCTATGGCTACACCGCCATTAAAGACCCCGCCGTTGCCGTAGCGTTCCGCCCCAACGAGCTTATGGGTCATGAATTCCCCTGCTGCCGCCAAACCACGAACCGCACCGCGTTTGAAACGAAGAAGTCTGCCCTGGTCAAGTTCGAGATTGCAAACTTGCGCGGCCTGTGCGACATCAACAACGATAAAGAAGGCACCATTGCCACCATCATGAAGAACTCCGGCCAGCCTGAGGATTACGTAGAGGCAACCATGTACTCCGCCGGCACGTACACTGCCGCCATGAAGTTCGAGATGGATCCCATGACCGACGACGTGAAAGCATTTTACGAAGACATGGTGGACAACGGCGACCTGGAAAACGAAGACAAGTCGGTCATTCTGCAGCACATGGATTCCTCCATTTATTACAATGCACTGCAGACGCTGATTTCTCGCGGCGAGAACAAGGAATTCTACGAGGGTCTAATGACCGAATACAAGGCGCACAACACCTTGGGTCTGTAATTGCCCGATTGCCATTCCTTGTGGCTCCAACGATTCCCGAAAGGCGCGCCTGCCCCGCAGTGGGCGCGCCTTCGTTTTACGTCGGGCGACTTGCCGCGAACAATCGTGTGCAAGCACACTACTACCTATTGCGCAAAGAAATAAGGAACCCTATGCCATCCATCCAATTCAAAGATGTTTGCTATTCCTATATTGATAACAACGAATCATATCTTGCCCTGGAAGATATCAATCTAGAAATAGCAGAAGGCGAATTTGTCTGCCTCGTAGGCCATTCGGGCTGCGGCAAATCAACCATGCTCAACTTGCTTGCTGGACTTGCCCTGCCCACGCACGGCGAAGTGCTTATCGACGGCGCGCCCATTGAAGGCCCTGGTTCCGATCGATCCATTGTCTTCCAAAGTTATTCTCTGTTCCCCTGGCAGACCGCGCTGAAAAACGTGGTATTTGCGCTGCGCAAAACGAACAAGAATATCTCAAAGGAACAAGCGACAAAAAGGGCTCTTGAACTGCTGAAACAGGTGGGCGTCAACGATGCCGCAAACCGTTTTCCGTTCCAGCTTTCCGGCGGCATGCGCCAACGCGTTGCCATTGCACGTGCCTTGGCGATTGACGCCCCTATCATGCTGCTGGACGAACCGTTCGGCGCGCTTGATCCCATGATTCGCGGCAAGTTGCAAACGCTGCTCATGGATTTATGGGCAGATTCATGCTGCAAAACTGCCGTGTTCGTCACGCACGACATTGACGAAGCGCTCATTTTGGCCGACCGCATTGTGTTCATGGAACCGAAGCACATCATCAAAACATTCGAGCTTCCCCACAACCGCTCTCACAACATGGATGCCATTTACGACGATGTGCGTCTGCGCGCCATCAAAGCGGAAGTCATGGAGCTTTTCGAAGCAACTGCTCAGGGGGAAGACGATGAATAAGACCGCAACTGCGCCCGTCAGCAACCAAAGGCAATCGAAGAAAAAACTTTGGTGTCCTTCGTTTATTTTGGCAAATCTCCTGTTCATCGTCCTGCTTGTTGCCATTGCCATCCCTGGCAAAATGACACCCGCCACACCCATTCCGTTCTATTGCGCGGCCGTGCTTATTGAAGCACTCTACCTGTGGCGCTTCTTCATCAACGAGCGCAAGCCCTCATCAAGCTACATCGTGATTGTGGTATGGCTGTTCCTTATTGTGTGGGAAATCTGCTCCACCGACCTGAAACTCACCCACCCTGTGCTCATTCCCTTGCCGGAAAACGTGTTCAACGTCTTCCCCAAATTGCACACCGAGCTTTTGCGCAACATCGCATCATCGCTCTCGCTTTTAGGCGCGGGGTATTTCAGCGCGCTTATCTTGGGAAACATTCTGGGACTTTTCGCGGGGTGGATTCCGAAGCTAAAAGAAACGGTCTATCCTATTGCCCGCGCGCTGGCACCGATTCCCGCCATCGTATTTGCACCCTATTTGATTATGCTCATGCCCAGCTTTCGTTCCGCGGCCATCGTTGCAATTTTTCTGGGCATTTTCTGGCCCACGCTGCTCAACGCCATTCTGCGCGTGGGATCCATGGATCAACGCGTCATTGAAAGTGCGCGCATGATGGGGCTTTCCACACCGGAAATCATCTTCCAGATCATGCTGCCCTACATGTATCCCAGTATCGTAAACGGCATGAAAGTCCAGTTGGCAACGGGTATGCTCATGCTGGTCATGGCGGAGATGTACGGCGCCACCAGCGGCATGGGCTATTTCGTTTTGAACTACACGAACTACGGCAACTACACGAATGTCGTTGCGGGCATCATCTGCGTGGGCTTGGTGGTAACCGTGCTTGACTGCCTGCTTGGCATCCTTATCAGAAAAACCGTAAAATGGAGCGAATAACCACCATGCATGTTAAAAAGTGACGGGGTCTTTTTCACCTCCGTGAATAATGCAAGCGAAGAGAGACGCTTGCATCACACCCGCCTTCCGTAACGTCTGTTCTAAACGTTGCTGTGTCCGCGCAGCAACGAACCGAGAGAAAGAGGAACCCATGTCAGCCGGAAAAGCAAACTGCCTTGTATGCGGAGAGCCCATTATCTACCACGAACAGGCGCAGGAATACACGTGCCATCTTTGCGGAAAGACCGAAACGGGCCATTGCGCTTGCGAGGCGGGTCATTACGTATGCGATGCATGTCACCGAAGCGAAGGCGTGCGCCAAAGCAATGAATACCTGGCTGCCGCTACCTCGAAAAACCCCATTGAGCTTGCCATGCACATGATGGACCAAGCCGTGATTTACCCGAACGGGCCCGAGCATCATACGCTTATCGGCGCATGCCTTCTGGCCGCGTACGCAAATGCAGGCGGCGACATCGATAAGGAAAAAGTCCTGGAAGAGCTGAAGAAACGCAGCATGCAAGTCCCGGGCGGCACGTGCGGTTTCTGGGGTACGTGCGGCGCTGCCGTGAGTGCCGGACAATTCTGGAGCATTGTTTCGGGCTCATCGCCCATGACCGATGTGTCGTGGGGGCAATGCCAAAAACTCACGTCGAATATCCTGGGCAAGCTCGCAGAATACGGCGGACCGCGCTGCTGCAAACGCACGGGCTTCATTGCTATTCAGGAAGCCGTGAAATTTGCGAAAGAGACAACGGGCGTTGAAATGGAATTGCCGGAAACCATTACATGCCATTGGTTCCCACGCAATGCCGAGTGCTTGCGCGATCGCTGCCCCTTCTTCCCCGAAGGCGCCGTGCATCCCAACGATAAGCAGTAGCGCACGCAGCAGATCAGGCACGCCGCGCCTTGCCACAATAAGCGCGCTCGGGAGATGCAAATGACAGAAGGCTTGAACATATCAGTTGAGACGTATACGGGCAAAAACGCCCGTCATGTCGTCATTCCTGATGGCGTGACGAAAATCGGTTCGAAAGCATTCTTCTGCCACCCTGAAATAGAATCAATCGCTATTCCCGAAGGCGTTGTCTCCATTGAAGACGACGCCTTCAATGGGTGCACGGGACTCACCGAAATCACTCTTCCCTCTACCCTTACAGAGCTGGGAAAACGCGCGTTTCGCAGCTGCCGCGCCTTGACACGCATCCACATACCAGCTGCTCTTGAAGTGATACCCGATCAAGCATTCAGTCTTTGCACGTTTCTGGAGTGCGTAAAGGGCGGCAAGAACCTGTACGGCATTGGCGAAGAGGCATTCTCGGGATGCCAGTCCATGAAAGTATGCGAACCGCTCAATTACGCTGTTGACCTGGGAGTTCATGCCTTTAGTTGGTGTAATGAACTGACCGAGCCTTCGTTTAGCCGCCACTTCGTCTACGTTGGCGACGAATGTTTCCGGCACTGCATTGCCTTCACGAAATGCGAAGAGCCGCACGATGTGGAGTATTTAGGAGCGCGCATCTTCGCCGGCTGCAACGCAAACAGCGTGCTGTAGCACTGCTTGTTACAAACGTATACGCGTCGCGCGTACAGAGCACCGAAACGCACACCGTTAGAGCTGGTCGCATTCCAGCGCATTCTAGTGCCCTGATACGCTTCGCAATGCACTAACCCAACACGCAGCGACCCAGGGCCCGCTTACTCTCCTACCGACACGATGGTTCCGCCGCCCAGCACAACATCACCATCGTAAAGAACAACCGCCTGACCAAGGGTAATGGCCGAAAGCGGCTCATCGAACACCACTTTGAC
>CAKTXN010000013.1 GCA_934630905.1 uncultured Eggerthellaceae bacterium | reverse complement strand
ATCATGGACCTGCTGAGGCTGGCCTCCAGCGAACAGGAAGAACATCTGCCGATGCAAAACGACGACCTTTCCCATACCGTGGAACTGGCTGCACTGACCTTCGAGGGAAAAGCATTCGAAAGCGGCGTCACGCTGGAATGTGATATAACTCCCGGCATCATGCTGGACATACACGAAAACAGCATCAGACAGCTGGTGGAAATACTCCTCGATAACGCAGTCAAACACTCGGACAGCGGCCAGACCGTCAGCCTTGCTCTGAAAAAGCAGCGCGGGAGACCGGAACTTACGGTGACAAATAAAGGCGACGTCATACCTGCAGGAGAAGAAGAAAAGATATTCGAAAGGTTCTACCGCAGCGATGCGTCAAGAGACCGCAGCGAAGGCAGATTCGGACTGGGGCTGGCCATAGCCAGGAATATCGTCCGTGCTCACAGCGGGACTATAACCGCTGCATCGGCAGACGGTCTTACGACTTTCACAGTCAGATTCTGATATGACAAATATGCTCTTCCCCTTTACAAATCTCAGGTTTTCTATTATTCTGATATTATGTGTGTTTATTTGAGGGGTGTTCCTGAGTCAAAGGACATTCCGGAGGAGGATTTTATAAAATGCAACGTGAAAAACTCGGAAGCCGTATGGGCTTCATAATGTTATCGGCCGGCTGTGCCATCGGCTGCGGGAATGTCTGGAAATTCCCATGGATGTGCGGTCAGAATGGAGGCGGCAGTTTCATGCTGGTCTACATACTCTGCCTTATAGTTCTCGGTATCCCTGCACTGACCATGGAGTTTTCCATCGGACGTGCGGCCCAGACCAGCCCGCTCTATATGTACCGCAAACTGGAAAAGCCGGGGCAGAAATGGGACATCTTCGGATGGTTCTGCCTGGTTGGCAACATCGCCCTCATGGCGTTCTACACTGTTGTCTGCGGATGGCTCATATATTATTTTTGCAAATTCATAACAGGACAGAGCCAGGCTCTGGGGTTTGGTGCCATGATATCGAGCCCTGCGATAAATGTCATATTCCTTCTTGTCACTGTTGTGGTCGCTTTTTTCATACTTTCATTCGATCTGCAGGGTGGTCTTGAACGTGTCAGCAAAGTCATGATGACTGCGCTGCTGGTGCTGATGCTGGTTCTTGCAGCGCACAGTCTTTTCCTGAAAGGTGCAGGTGAAGGCATGCTCTTCTATCTGAAACCGGACTTTTCTAAGATCAACGGTTCTGTGATCGTCGGCGCTATGAATCAGGCATTCTTCACACTTTCCGCCGGAATGGGCGGTATGGCGATCTTCGGAAGCTATATAGGCAAAGAGCACTCACTGATGGGCGAGGCTATCAATGTTATAATACTCGATACTCTCGTTGCCCTGCTGGCCGGTATCATCATCTTCCCGGCGTGCTTCACATACGGGCTCGAAGTAAATGCAGGTCCGAGCCTGCTGTTTGATACGATGGCAGCAGTGTTCAACAACATGTCCGGAGGCAAATTATGGGGATCACTGTTCTTCCTGTTCATGATCTTCGCTGCCATGTCTACGGTCCTGGGCGTATGTGAAAACATACTTGCCATGATACGTGAGCTGACAGGCTGGTCCCGTCCTAAGGGAAGTCTGATCTGCGGTATCGGCATCTTTTTACTGGCTCTGACAACAGCTCTGGGCTATAGCGTGATCCATTTCCAGCCGTTTTCCGAAGGAACGGCCTGGCTGGACTTCTGGGATTTCATAGTTTCCACAAACATCCTGCCGCTGGGTTCTCTTGTACTCGCCCTGTTCTGCTGTCACAGGATCGGATGGGGCTGGGACGGCTTCATCAGGGAAGCCAATGCAGGCAAGGGCCTGAAAGTACAGGAATGGCAGAAACCGCTGTTCAAATACGTGGTTCCCATCATCATCGCAGTCATCTACATATATGGCATAGCGACATTCAACTGGAGATAAACGATATCCAGTCACAAAAACACCCTCCGGCCAGGTTTCCGGAGGGTGTTTTGGGTCATATTCACATTTTATCATTCAAACAGATCCTGATCTCTATGAAAACTTCCCTGCAGGACTGCATTTGAGTGTTACTGATTTGTGTTTTGTTTCAGCAACGGAGCCATCTACATATCTTTTAGCTGTTGCTTTTGCTGTTGCCGCATTTCCGCTTCTGCTGGATGATTTATCAGATATCTTCCATGCCGCAGCTTTCGACGCTGCTGTTGCCGAAGCTGCCGTGCATTTGGCTGAACCGCTACCATATGAAAAAGTCCCTGTAACTTTCACATACCATTGTACTGCCCCTTTAGAATTTTTCAAATATACGGTTTTAGATTTCGTTTTAGTCGTAGACTGCTGCTGCACCCCTTCTGGTGTTTCTGACTCTATTACAGTCTCATAGTAATATCCATCCTCCAGATATTCAACTTCTGATGCAATTTCATCTGCATAAACAGGCTGCAGTGAAAGTGCAAAAATTACCATTAGTATAAATGCTATTATTCTTTTCATATAACTCTCCTGTATTAATTACTCTATAACTGTAACCTCCTGTGTAATGATAGCATCAACGCTTTTCTTATAGCTGTCATATATCAAAGAAAACTTGAAAACTGCCACAGCAACCACTATAACCACGATACATATCGCTGCTGTTCTTATGGTCTTTGAAAAATGTATATGCTTATAAAGTTCCTCATCGTCAGCCTCTGTAAAATAACTTATGACGATGTCCTTGGACTTTCCGAACTCACTGCACAGCATATCGTAACTGACCGTATTGCTTTCACTGTAAGTTTCAAGAACAGATGTCTTTATCATTGCCACAAAAGCCTTCTCTTTCCTGCCATAAACAGGCAGCAGGTTCCTTATCTCTTTAAGATACCGCTTTATCTCCTTATTCACTTTCTTCTCCATCCCCTTCATTGACATTTTCACTGAAGTCATGTTCCAGAACGAGCTGAACGCTTCTGTGCGTAGCATAATACTCCGCCTTGAGAGCCTCAAGTCGTTCCTCACCGCTTGGTTCGATATGATAATAAACACGCACCAGACGTTTTCCGGCCTGCTTTTTATAATCGCTTATATACTTGTTGTCGATCAGTTTATACAGTGCAGGATAAAGCGATCCCACCGGGAAATTCAGCTCCCCGCCGGATATCTCCTTTATCAGCTGCGACAACTGATACCCGTAACAGTCTCCTCCGGAATGCAGCACATGAAGCAGCAGCATCTCCATAGACCCTTTTTTGAAATTGATTCGTGCACTCATCGATTTTCCTTTCACTGGTATTATAACGTATTATGATATAATTACAATATCTTTGTATTCTAAATGATTCTTGACAAATACCTTTGTTACATCTATAATCAATTTACAGGAAATCATCAGACAGTATATTTATTTCTAAATATTTTGTTATTTTTTCATTACCTGTAACATCCCGTGATTCCGGATGTTATATATATAGTTATTCAAAATGATCGCATTCACACAGGGGAGGAGGTATCGATCATGAGTAAAATGAAAAACGTTATATCCATCGTAATACTGGCAGTTCTTCCATTCATAGGCTGCATCGTCTACTTTTCCGCCAAGACCCGCGCCAACGTGATGGCCTTTGATCCTGCGAATACATTCGGCAGTGTCCGGTTCCAGCTCGGCCTTTGCATGCTGATCCTGGGAGTATTCATGGTACTGGAATTCTTTACAGCTAAGATTTTCTGCGGGGAGTCATGGCCGCGCAGGCTCATAGTCATCGGCATCCTGCTTGCGCATATTGTGCTGGCTTATTTCTGCTCGTCTCTGGGCGTCTACTATTACAGTTTCGCTGAAGCCTTCGGCTCGCTGATCATCCTGTGTCTCTTCATCATAGCGGATGGTATATACGCCGCATACATCGGAAAATCCAAAGATCAGCAGCTCTGATACGGGGCAAAAACTTACGATAGTTTGAAGTGATATGAGGCATACCATGGATTTACACGAGCAGGTATCATAATGAAGATAACAAAATATCTGATAAGCGCTGTCCTTTTACTGGCGGCGCTTATCATGGTTGGAGAGATACATACATGGCAGCTGAGCGAATTCGAGACAGGTTATACGCAGACGACGTTCTATCCTGAAACTGCTAAACAGTTATGCCGGAACTTTACCAAAATCCATGAAATGGAGCGACCGGGTCATATATCTTGGACAGCATCTGTAACATCCTGTGATCCCGGGTGTTATATATATAAAGTTATTCAAAATGATCGCATTTGCACAGGGGAGGAGGTATCGATCATGAGTGAAGTAAAAAACATCATACCAAATGAAAAGAAAAATCCGAAATCAAGGATAGCAGTATTACTTGTCCTTGTTCTGCTGGTGATTCTGGCTATAGTGATTCTAAAGCAGCACACAGATATCACTAAATATCGCGAAGGAGTTTCTGCAGGCTTCTCTGAGAATGGAACATATACGGACTCCATTGAAGAACAGAATGTGTATTTTGTATTTGACAAAGAAAAGCACAGAATATATCATTACAAGCCATCGGAGAAGATCTTTGCCGGTACATACTCAGAAACTGACGACCCCAATGTGTATAGCATAAAAATGGACGATGGTTCAAAAGCCTACGCAGTCTTCGGCCAGGAAACGCTCACCTATATCAAAGGAAACACTGTAAAGCGATATCTGAAGCTGGCCAACGGAGGTATTTATAACGATGTACCTGATCCGGAATCTAATACAGATTCTGCAGAACATTTGGCCGACTGATAAGTCTGTATATATATTTTTTGTTTTTAGTGGATACACAGGATAACAGTTAAAAGACATATCGATGAGGATATCAAAAACCAGGTTGGCAGGAGGATATAACTATGGGAAAGCGTGACCGAAAAGAGAAGCAAATAAAACTTCTAAAAATAACAGCTTTAGTGTTGGATATCATCGTTTTATCGTATTTCTCACTGTATATTTACTGGGTATTCGGAGTTCCTGATATTGACACACATCCTTTGACACAGCTGTTTGTTGCGATAAATCCGATGACATCAGGCGTTTACTTTATGGGCGCAGCCATGCTGATCCATCTGGCAGCGTATAAAAATATCATCGGAAGAAGCGTGATATGCCTGCCATATGTGTTGTCAATGATAGCATCAGCAGTCTCGTTGATGGGAATGACCGGATGGAAAGGCCTGATGATGTTCATACCGCATATTTTTATCATCGCAGCTGCAGTAATTATAATAGTAAAGCAAGAGATCCGCTAAAATCAACTGTAACATCCCATGATTTCGGGTGTTATATATAGTAAAGAGAAGGAGGTATCTGAAATGGATAAAACAAATGCAAAGAAAATAGCTGCAAACAAGTTACTGATAATGGCACTGATCGTACTTGCAGCAGCACTTGCACTGGTCTCTTTCCGCTACCACTGCTATGTCTATGCAGCCGAGGAAAACGACAGACTGAGCGGTACATACCATGTCGATGAGCAGCTAAACACCACATATATGTCTATCGCTTACGGTGACAGTGAGAACAGTTTCTGCTATTTCCGTGACAACAAAGAGATCGCATCCGGCAGGATCGAAGAAACAGACGACGCTTATTACGGACTTTACGTGGGCAGCAAACTTTACGGCAAGATCATCCCGTCATACAAAAGCATCTACTTCATAGACGCTGATCTCAACGCCATGTCGATACCATACTACAGCAAGGAGCTCATTATGCCTGCGGATAAATAGCTCATGCTGCTGCAGGGTATCCGGTCATGCCGGCTACTCTGCCAACCACTGACCGCGAAAGAAAGGAAATAGCTGGATCTTGAAATATATAAAAGCAGCCCTGCCGTTTTAGAAAGATCCCGCTCGATTCACAAAAGTTTTAGTCATCGGATATTCCGGAGGTAAGATCTTGAAAAAGATAAAAAACATCACAGCCATATCGATACTTGCATTGCTGCTGGTTCTGTCGTCCTGCGGATCATCGGACAACAGTATCGGTACAGAAAAAGAACTGCTCGACAAGGTTTCCGAGCTCAATGAATGTGAAGACATTCATCTGGTCGATTCAGCTGAATACGGGAATTACAGGCTCGATACTTTTGAATATGCCGAAGGTTATATAGGTTACGCCCTGCTCCATAAGACAGATAAGAATACTTATGAGATCATAAACTTTCAGTTCGACCGTATTAATGATCAGATCGTCTTCATATACAACGGTACCGGTGAAAACGAGCCGATCCTGATCTGCATAGCCAGCAATGGCAAAGCGAAAAAAGCTGTAATGACTGTGAACGACAAGGAAAAGCAGAGCTTTGTCCTCGATAAAAACGGCTATGCCGCATACCTGTTCACCACCGATGATATCGGCGAAGCAAGCTATGAGTTTGAATTTCAGGACGAGTCAGGTCAGGAGATCTGAGCACTTCAATGAAAAAGATCCTTAATATCCCTACTCGCCCAGCTTATAATGTCCGTAGCTTTCTTCCTTTGCCCAGCGGTCCAGGATCCCCGGTACGGTGCTATTTCTTTCACTGCTGCAGAAGATGTTCAGCTGCTCTGCATTACGGGACTTTTCGATGGCCATGACTACGTCATCGCCTCTCATGAAAAACACCCTGAAACTTTTCTCTCCGTTGAGGCAGGGCCGCATCAGCAGGGAAAGTCTGCTCTCGCTCATCACGAATATAGAACGGGGTTTCTCCGGGATATCTGTCGAATGCTTTCTCGGCTTTTCCACCTTAGCACGGAACAGCAGATATTCGTCGGGGCGTTTCAGCTCCCACATGAATCTGGCCACCACTGAACTGTCGTCAATCAGGCTTTCTGTGCCTGATTTTTTTTAAATGAAATATCCCTTGTATCTTTTTTCCGAGTCGGTTACTGAATATCCTTTCCATCTGCTGTATATGTCTTCGCAGCCATGTCCCGCTCCGAGCGCGCACAAACGCCCTTCTCTTTCATACTGGCTGCGGATCATATTCTTCAGTATCGGCGGCATATCGCCGGTCACCCGGCTGGACGGAAGGCTGTAATATACCAGTTCCTCCCGTGTCATGTGCATATCTCCTGTTAAGCTCTCATAGCGCAGCAGCCTGCCGAAGCGTTTCACATCGTCGCTCCCTGACCAGGAAAGAAACAGTACCAGGGCCGCTGCAATGCAAAGACACAGCGACATCAGCTCATGTCTGGTACGCCAAAGCAGAAACTCCGGCTTCCCTGTGAAAAGGTACAGGCACGCTGCCAATGCCGCCACACTTACTGCCAGAGCTGCGATCTTTTTCGGCCATGCCTTGCACCTGAGCCGCTCATGCTCACGCCTTATCGGCACCTCGCTCAGGTTACTGACGAATCTCACTCTGCTCATATCGTCGATATTCATCAGTACCATAAAGGATATGAAAAGCATCAATCATGTGGCTCTGGCCCGCACCAATACAAAAGACCTCCGGCTGTGCGTCCCCGGAGGTCTTCTGAGTATGTGTGTATTGCTCTGTCATTGCAATTAAGAGGATTTACATTATGTTAAGTTTATGTCCCACAGGATCTTACCCTGTCCTGCCTGTCTGCATCTGCTATTCTGTGAACAGTGGCGTCGAGTAGTATCTGTCGCCTGTATCCGGCAGCAGTGCCACGATAGTCTTGCCTTCGTTCTCAGGACGCTTTGCAAGCTCTACTGCGCCCCAGAGTGCTGCTCCTGATGAGATACCTACCAGGATACCTTCGTGTTTTGCCAGGAGTTTGGCATATTCGAAAGCTGACTCGTTTTCTGCCTTGAGGATCTCGTCGTATACTTTAGTGTTCAGTACATCAGGTACGAAACCTGCGCCGATGCCCTGGATCTTGTGAGCTCCGCCTTTACCTTCCGACAGTACCGGTGATGACGCCGGTTCGAGAGCTACGATCTTCACATCAGGGTTCTTTGACTTCAGGAATTCACCTGTTCCTGTCAGTGTACCGCCTGTACCTACGCCTGCGATGAAGTAGTCTACTCCGCCGTCTGTATCGTTCCAGATCTCAGGACCTGTTGTAGCCTTGTGGATAGCAGGGTTTGCAGGGTTCACGAACTGACCTGGGATGAAGCTGTTTTCAAGTTCTGCTGCCAGTTCGTCAGCTTTGGCGATAGCGCCCTTCATGCCCTTTGCACCTTCTGTCAGCACCAGCTCTGCGCCGTATGCCTTGAGGATGTTTCTTCTCTCAACGCTCATCGTTTCAGGCATTGTCAGGATGATCCTGTAGCCCTTGGTTGCTGCTATGGCAGCAAGACCGATTCCTGTGTTTCCTGAAGTAGGCTCGATGATCACTGAACCTTCCTTCAGCAGTCCTTTCTGCTCAGCGTCTTCGATCATTGCCTTTGCGATCCTGTCCTTGACGCTGCCTGCAGGGTTGAAGTATTCCAGTTTCACCAGGACTCTTGCTTTGAGCCCCAGTGCTTCCTCTAAATTAGTTACCTCTACCAGAGGTGTGTTTCCTATAAGTCCTAAAGTTCCTTTATATATATTAGCCATTTTGTTTTTCCTCCAATTCTTATTCTTTACAACTGTACTGTTACTTTACTGCGTTGAATGCCTGATCCAGGTCTGCGATTATGTCTTTGATGTTCTCTGTACCTATCGAAAGTCTGATAGTGTTCGGCTTGATGCCCTGATCCAGCAGTTCCGCTTCGCTGAGCTGTGAGTGAGTAGTGCTTGCCGGATGGATCACCAGAGACTTCACATCTGCCACGTTGGCAAGGAGTGAGAAGATCTGCAGGCTGTCGATGAACGCCTTGGCTTCCTTTTCTCCGCCCTTGATATTGAAAGTGAAGATGGATCCTGCTCCGTTCGGGAAGTATTTGTCGTAAAGATCCTTGTATCCGTTTTCAGGAAGTGAAGGATGGTTTATGGATTCTACCTGCGGATGGTTCTTCAGGTATTCCAGTACTTTCTGTGTATTTTCTATGTGTCTTTCCACTCTCAGTGAAAGTGTTTCAAGGCCCTGTAACAACAGGAATGCACTCAGTGGTGAGATAGCTGCGCCTGTATCTCTAAGCAGTATCGCTCTGATCTTTGTAACGAATGCTGCAGGTCCGACAGCTTCTGTGAATGATATTCCATGATAGCTTGGGTTAGGGTCAGTCAGGGATGCGAACTTGCCGCTTGCTGCCCAGTCGAATTTGCCGCTGTCGATGATAGCTCCGCCTAATGTAGTACCGTGTCCGCCGACGAACTTTGTAAGTGAATGGATGACGATGTCGGCTCCGTGTTCTATAGGCCTGATGACATTAGCCGGTGTGAATGTGCTGTCCACCACGAGCGGGATCTTGTTTTCGTGAGCGATAGCTGCTACTGCTTCAACATCCACCAGGTTCGAGTTCGGGTTGCCCAGGATCTCGATGAAGATACCTTTTGTTTCAGGTTTGATAGCCTTTCTGAAGTTTTCTACATCGTCAGGATCAACGAATGTTGTCGTGATGCCGTACTGTGGAAGTGTGTGTGCCAGCAGGTTGTATGTGCCGCCGTAGATAGTCTTTGCTGCCACGATATGGTCGCCTGCCTGAGCCAGGTTCCTGATAGTGTAGTCGATGGCTGCTGCTCCTGATGCTACTGCCAGTGCTGCAACGCCGCCGTCCAGTGCTGCCAGTCTCTTTTCCAGAACATCCTGTGTGGAGTTTGTCAGTCTGCCGTAGATGTTGCCCGGATCTGCAAGTCCGAATCTCGCTTCAGCGTGAGCTGAATCTCTGAATACATATGATGTAGTCTGATAGATCGGAACTGCTCTCGCATCTGATGCCGGATCCGGCTCTTCCTGTCCGATGTGCAGCTGCTTAGTTTCGAATGCCCAGTTATCTGTATTTGTTATCTTTGCCATTTTATTTTACCTTTATCCTTTCGATTCCTGTGATCTTCACGATCTTTTAAAGTTTATCTTCTGTGTTGTGTTTATTTTCTCTTTCCCGTTTCCCTGTGCGGCTCTGCCGCTTCTGTTATCTTCATAAGCTGTCTGATCTGTATCCTGCATCAGCAGCAACACATTCGACGATCATAGCCTTTCTCTGTCATATATTCGATTTTCATTAAATGTGTCGCCTCCTTTCAGCTTCTTGTTTTTTGAATTTTTAGTTATTCACCTTTTTCCTATCTGTTTAGTATGTTTTCTATGTTTAGATAATATCATCTCTATTCCTATATGTCAACAGGGAATTTGAAAAAATGTCGATTTTTTTAAAGACTTTTCTTCTCATGCAAAAGGAGACCGTTCCCGGTCTCCACATCGCTGTATTCTATTTCGATATCTTCACTCTGCATGTTGCACTCTTGCCTGAGCCATCCTTTGCTTTTACCGTTATGGTCACTGTCCTGCCTTTTCCTGCCCGCTTCGCTTTCACGACGCCCTTCGAGGACACTGTGGCATACTTCGTATTGCCTGATCTGAATGTCACGGATCTGTCATATGCGTCCTTCGGTGTTACCTTTGCTTTCAGCGTGAAGCTTTCTCCCGGCTTCAGCGTCACCTTCGTCCTGCTGAGTCTGATCTTCGATACTGCTTTCACGAATGAAGCCCTGGCACTGCAGTCTGACGTCAGCCTGAGAGTCTTCGATCTGCCACTGACTTTCCTGCCGTTCACAGTGAACGATCTCAGAATATACCCTTTCTTCGGTACAGCCTTCAGTGTGACTGCGGATCCCGGCATCACACTCTTGCCGGCGTTCACGATCTTTCCACCCCTGTATGACGGTGCTTTGACCTTCACCAGACCGCTGCTGAGGACTGCTCTGTGCGCATCACCGCTGCCGTCAGCTCCGTACAGTCTCTTGCCGGCAACTACACCATGGAAAGTATAATATCCTTCATTGAGATCTATATGACAGTATTCAGTCGCATCGTATCTGTCTGCTTTCACATCATATGTGAACGTGTCTCCCAGACTATCAGCCGGTATGCCCATGTACGCTATTCCTCCGCTGCACAGGCCGATATCCCCATGATACCAGAGATAACTGTCTCCGGATCGTGAGATCTGGCTGAACCCGCAGTACGGTACCAGCTCTGCCTTTGTCACAGTCCACTTCGTTCCTCTGAGTATGAGATTCGCCGGGCACTTCTGCTCTGTTATCGTCTTGTTTTTCTGTCCGGCACTGTATCCCAGAGTATATACGAGACTGCCGCCGCTCTGCAGCGCCCTGCCTCCTGCTCTTCCTTCAGGGAGAGCAGGTCCGTCAGACCACTTTTTCCCGGAAGGATCATATATCTTCACTTTCGTACTCAGCTGTGACTTTCCGTAATCGTAGCCACCGATCATGTAAAGTCTGCCATTGTATGCAGCCAGCGTGAAGTCTTCTGCCTTTTTCATATCTTTCGGCAGCCTGCCAAGATCAGTCACTTTGCCGGAAGAAGTATCGAATGACATCATCCGGTACTGAGATGAGTATGCTGCACTGTTCTTTGCATTTCCATCATCATAACTGTCTGCATACCCTGAACGTATGCTGCCTACACCGGAGCCATCACTGTCGCTGTCATCGCTGACAGTCTCAGAATATGACACTATGCTGTAGAGTCTGCCGTCCATATAAACCAGATCGCTGCCGAATCCCAGCGCATACTCGGCTGTTTCACTTGTGCCGGAGCCGAAGTATTTCTCAGCATCCACACTGCACAGTTTTCTGAATTGCATCGAGCGTCCGGCCTTCGCAGCATATATCGCTTCCTCCGATGGATCAGCCACGAATATCCTGCTGCCGTCAGTGGCTATTATCCCCTCAGCTGACGGGAACATGACACCATCCAGCATCTGATATCCTTTCTTGCCCTTTACGAGATAAACATTTTTTTCAGTCAGTTTTTTTCCTGAACTTCCCGTGATATTTATATCCACTATACGGTTTATCCAGCCTTCGTCTTTCAGGACGATCTTCCTGTCACTGCTGCTTGTTATCACAGCTTTCTGCCCTTTTTTATCAGCTGTGTCCACTGTGACTTCAGGGCTGCTGCCGAAACCTCTGCCATTGATGATGATCTGTTTACCTGCGATATCCACAGTCACACTGCCTATCCTCGGACTCACTGCCGTCGCCTTGCTCATATCCAGCGATCCCCCTGAGGATACAGGCAGATCCGATTCATCCAGCCATGACATAACTGTTTCGAGCACAGTCTCTCCATCTGCGCTGCCATCCTTTGCTGCTGCCAGTGCTGCAGCTCCTGTAACGAACGGAGCTGCCATTGATGTGCCGTTATAGAAATCATATTTGCCGAATCCGTCACTGACTCCTGTACGGCTGAGACCTGCATCATCTATATTAAGCGCATACTCTCCGCTTTCATCTGCGCTCATCAGCACAACGATCTCACGTTCGGTTTTCTCCGGTTCCACTTCTCCGCATTCCAGTGTAAAATGATCCCAGTAATTGCTGCTGCCGGTTATCTTTGCCCCTTCGAATCTGTATTTCCCGTTGAATATGCCTGCCACACTGCCGGAAAGTTTCGTTCCTGCCGGTACATCTATGACCATAAGCATCGCCTCTGAATCCGAACCTGTCTCCGGTGCAGTCACCTTTGACATCAGGCTGAACACCTGCAGATCTTCTGCATCTGTTTTACTGTCTTTATTGTAAGGCAGACGGAAACTGACGATCTCACCCCTGGACAGCTCTCCCCATGATATCTTCAGCGATCTGCCGCTGCTGCCTTTGCCGAACCAGTTATCACCATCATATGTCACGTTTATGCCGCTCTTTTCTCCACGGCCTTTCACACTTGATACTGCACTGTCTTTGATGCCTGCGACATCCCATTCACGAAGGCTGTCCTCATCCCTGCTGCCGTCACTTTCTCCGGAGGCATCTTTGTCGAAATCACTGAACACTGCTGACAGCTTCTCCTGCTTTGAGCCGTCATAGATCGTTGGATTGTAGCAGTTCGATGATACCGTCGATAGTATATTTGTTCCCGGTGCAGCTATATCGACAGATTTTTTGCCGTAATTGGAAAATCCCGCAAGTTCGCCATCCTCATTTATCGCCGCTACACTTATGAGGTACGGACTGTTTATGCTGGCAGGAAAATCCGCTCCTTCATCATTGTTGTTGGCGTCATTGCCTGCGGCGCATATGCTTACAGCACCTTTTGCACCTACGATATCCACAAGCTTAGTGAATATCTCGCTTTCATCACCGCCTCCCCATGAATTGTTGACAGCAGTTATTTTCTCACCAAGATCCAGGGCCTTGTTTATATAGTTGTATGCGCCGATGCTTCCTGCCACATCTCCCTCACCCTCATTGTTAAGAGTCTTCAGGGCCATGAGCCTGATGCTGCGGTTCACACCGCTTATCCCGGTGCCGTTGCTGCCGACAGCTCCTATGATGCCTGCACAATGTGTGCCGTGACCGTTATCATCCATAGGATCGTTGTCTCTGTTCGCAAAATCGAAACCGTACTCCCCTCTGAGATCCGGCTGATGTGTGTTCTTCCACATATTGTTCCTGAGATCCTCATGGCCGTAGTCGATACCTGAATCCACGACAGCTACGACCTTGTCCGATCCTGTACTGCCCTTGTCCCATTCTGCCGATACGTTGAGTGACTTCCCCGATGAGGATGAGTTCTGTCCTGTATTTTTCAGCCCCCACTGATATCCGAAGTATGTATCATCAACATTACAGGCTCTGACGATATAGTTTGGCTCGGCGATCTCGACATCATCATTCGCCTCAAGCTCTTTCACCAGCTGTTCTGTGGTCAAGTGATCCGCTTTTACCCTGACGACATTCAGCACCTGCTCCTCACCGGCGGCAATCTTTTTCTTCGCCTTCGCGGAACTCAGGCCATCAACGGCATCCTCAGCCGCATCCTCCGGCTGCGTGAATGTCCACTTGTCAATTATCCTGATACCGTCGTCTGCTCCCAGGACCGATTTCGCACGGTTCCTGGTGACTGCCGATGTTTCCTTCATCAGCACCAGTGCTTCTCCTTCTCTGTATGCTGCGCTGCTTGCATCTGCCGGATCTCCTGATGTTCTCTGAACAGGTGCTGCCTCGACCGGAGCATATCCCAGCACACAGCCTGTTACAGCCATAATGCCTGCTAATATCAGGCTCAGTATCTTTTTCATCAAAACTCCTTTCTGATAATAACTGTCCTTTAATTTCTGATCTGATTTGTCGTACTGTTTATATAACAAACAAACATCGGAAATGTTTCAAAAAAATCGCAGCATATGTCTGATTTATTATCAGTACATATAACTGCGATCCTGTTCACATATCTGTCACGCTGTTCCTGCTACAGCTGCCAGCTGCTGAGATATTTTTTCTGGTCCTCTGTAAGTTCATCGATCTCGATATCCCAGGCTGCGAGCCTTCTTCGGGCTATCACATCGTCTATCTCAGACGATACATCTATTACTTTGTTTTCAAGACGGCTGTGATTATCCCTGATATACATCGCTGACATAGCCTGTACAGCGAAACTGAGATCCATGATCTCTGCCGGATGCCCGTCTGCAGCCGCGATATTCACCAGCTTGCCTTCTCCGATGACATTTATCGTCCTGCCGTTCGAGAGAGTATATCCCATGATGTTGTTCCTGGTTTCTTTCTTTGAAACAGCTGCTTCCTCCAGTCCTGCCATGTCGATCTCCACATTGAAATGTCCTGCATTGGCAAGTATGGCTCTGTCTTTCATCTTAAGCATATGGTCAACTGTGATGGTATGCTTGCAGCCTGTAGCGCTGACGAATATATCTCCGTATGATGCAGCCTGATCCATCTTCATCACGTCATATCCGTCCATCTTGGCTTCTATTGCCTTGACCGGATCGATCTCTGTCACTATGACCTTCGCGCCCAGAGCTGCTGCTCTCATCGCTATGCCTCTGCTGCACCAGCCGTAACCCACAACTACTACAGTCTTTGATGCCACGATCAGGTTCGTGTTGCGCATGATGCTGTCCCATACAGACTGTCCTGTACCGTATCTGTTGTCGAAAAGATGCTTGCACCTGGCGTCGTTCACAGCCACCATAGGGAATTTCAGGATGCTGTCTCTTTCCATAGCTTTGAGCCTGATAACGCCTGTTGTAGTCTCCTCGCATCCGCCCATGACTTCTTCGCCCAGGTCAGGTCTCTTGTTGTGTATCATCTCCACAAGGTCTCCGCCGTCGTCTATGATGATGTTCGGTCTGTGTTCCAGACACATCTCTATATGACGCATGTATTCCTCATCTGTAGCCCCGTGGTATGCGAAGACTTTCAGCCCGCTGTCAGCAAGCGCTGCAGCTACATCGTCCTGTGTCGAAAGGCTGTTGCTTCCCGTCACTGACATCCGTGCGCCGCCTGCCGCCAGCACCAGACAGAGATATGCTGTCTTCGCTTCAAGGTGCACGGAAAGACTGATCTTCAGTCCTTCAAAAGGTTTTGTCCTGCTGAATTCCTCTTCGAGGGCTCTCAGCAGCGGCATGTTGTTCTTTACCCATTCGATCTTGGTATGGCCCGACGGGGCCAGTGAAATATCTCTGATATCGTAGTTCATCTTTTCCTCTTCTGTGTAAATATTTTATCTGTCGTTCATGTCAGCATCTGCAAAGCCTGTTTATTCGACTGTTACTGATTTTGCAAGGTTCTTAGGCTTGTCGATATTGCAGCCTCTTTCCTTTGCTACATAATATGCGAATATCTGCAGCGGCACTACTGCCAGCACCGGCGATACTTCATCCATGCAGTCAGGTATGTATATGACTTCATCTGCGACATTTTCGATATCCGTCCTGCCTTCCTTTGCAAGACCGATGACTCTGGCGCCTCTCGCTTTTATCTCCTCGACATTGGATACCATCTTCTCGTAAAGCGCATCCTGTGTTGCCAGTGCGAATACGAGGGTCTCCTCCTCCATGAGAGCGATAGTACCGTGTTTCAGCTCTCCTGCCGCTATAGCGAAGGAGTTGATATATGAGATCTCCTTGAGTTTCAGCGACCCTTCATATGAAACTCCGGAATCAAGCCCCCTTCCTATGAAGAAGACATTCTCTCTTCTGTGATACTTTTTCGCAACGGCTGCTATCTTGTCTTCCTGAGTCAGTATCTTTTCTACTTTTTCAGGAAGCTGTCTCAGCTCGCCCAGTATCCTGTCGTAATATGCTTTTTCGATAGTCCCTTTGGTGCTTCCCATGTAAAGGCCTATCAGGTACATGCATATAAGCTGTGTAGTGTACGCCTTGGTGGACGCTACTGCGATCTCCGGACCTGCCCATGTGTAGAACACATCGTCTGACTCTCGGGCAACGGAGCTTCCTACTACATTCACTACAGACAGTATCCTGGCTCCTTTGCGCTTGGCTTCTCTAAGCGCTGCCAGTGTATCCAGCGTTTCTCCGGACTGGCTTATGGCTATGAACAGTGTGTTCTCATCGACGAAAGGATCTCTGTATCTGAATTCTGATGCCACATCCACCTCTACAGGTATCCTGGCCATCTTCTCGATGACCAGCTTGCCTACCAGCCCTGCGTGGTAAGCTGTACCGCAGGCTACGATGTAGACTTTGTTGAAACTTTCTATGTCTTCTTTTGTCATGGATATACCATCAAGATTGATGCTGCCGTCGTCATTTATCCTGCGGAGCAGTGTCTCAGATATACCCTTTGGCTGTTCGTGTATCTCCTTGAGCATGAAATGCTCGTAGCCTTCTTTTTCTGCTGCATCTGCATCCCATGTCACATGGAAAACGTCACGTCTGACTTTATCGCCGTGCTCATCGTATATCACGATGTCGTCCTTTGTCAGTACGACAGTCTCGTTGTTTTCTATCAGGTAGACTTCCTTTACATATTTAAGGAGCGCCGGGATGTCCGATGCTATGAAGTTGCATCCTTTGCCTATGCCTGCCACCAGCGGTGCGTCTTTTCTGACTGCCACTATCTTGTCCGGCTCGGCAGCTGCAATGGCAGCGATGGCGTATGCGCCTCTCATCTCGCTGACTGCCTTGTTCACTGCTACCAGCAGATCACCGTCATAATATACGCCTATCAGATATGCTATGACCTCCGAGTCAGTCTCTGATCTGAATTTCACTCCGTATTCCTTTATCAGCCACTCCCTGATCTCCTGATAATTCTCGATTATACCGTTATGTACGATAGCTATGGTGCTGTCACCGTTGGCGTGGGGGTGAGCATTAAGATCTGACGGTGAGCCGTGGGTAGCCCATCTCGTATGTCCTATTCCTATATTGCTGTCGAAAGATGCATCGCCTATTATCTTTTCAAGATTCTTTATCTCTCCGACATGTTTTCTTATCTCTATCTTCCCGTTTATGGGCAGTGCTATCCCGGCTGAATCGTACCCTCTGTATTCGAGTCTTTTCAAACCGTTTATTATCTTATCCTTGGCGTTGTCACTTCCGACATATCCTACTATACCACACATTTATTCTGTTCCTCCTCATATCCAGTATAATCTGCTGCCTGTGCTTTTTAACCGAAGCGCTTTGTCAGCAGTACGGCCAGCTCTTCTGCCAGCTTCGTTATGTGTTCTACATCCTGCCCTTCGAGCATGACTCTTACCAGCGGCTCCGTACCGGATGGTCTTATAAGGACACGACCGCTGCCTTCGACAGCTTTCTCTGTAGCTTCTATAGCTGTCTTTATTTCTTCATCTTCCATGAATTTCGATTTGTTTTCGTTTTTTACCTTTGCATTCCTGAGCACCTGCGGGAATATCTCTATCTCGTCAGCAAGTTCAGACGGCTTCCTGCCTGAAAGGAGCACTGCCTGTACAAGCTGCAGCGATGATAGTATACCGTCTCCTGTAGTCGTGTGATTCAGGAAAATGATATGTCCCGACTGCTCGCCTCCGATGGTGCATCCTGTCTGCAGCATTTTTTCAAGAACGTATCTGTCACCTACAGAAGTCACGTCCACGCTGCATCCCATGGATTCCATATATTTGTGGAATCCGATATTGCTCATTACTGTAGCTGTGACGATATCTCCCGGTAGCTGGCCTTTAGCCTTCATCATAGCTGCACATATGCAGATCAGTTTGTCGCCGTCTATGATACGACCTTTCTCGTCCACAGCGATGAGTCTGTCGGCATCGCCATCGTATGCCAGACCCATGAATGCGCCCTTGCTTATCACTTCATCCTGAAGTTTCTCCGGATGAGTAGAACCGCATTTTTCGTTTATGTTGGTGCCGTCAGGTTTATTGCCGATCACCGTTATATCAGCTCCCAGCGCTTCGTAGACCTTTGCTGCCACTGAATATGCTGCACCGTTGGCGCAGTCCAGCACCAGTCTGAGGCCCTTGATATCTTTGACGACTTCCGGATCCAGTGTGGACCTGAGGAAGTCTGCATATCTGTCCGTCGCATCATCGTCGGCATCAAGACACCTGCCCAGCTTCTCTCCTGTGATATGGCTGTTGACATCGATATCTCTCAGTATTATGTCTTCTATCTCGTCTTCAAGGCTGTCGTCGAGCTTGAATCCATCGCCGTTGAAGAATTTGATGCCGTTGTATTCGAACGGATTGTGTGATGCAGAGATCACGACTCCCGCATCTGCATCATATGTCCTGACAAGATAGGCGATCGCCGGCGTCGGCAGCACTCCTACCTTGATGACATTGCCTCCTACCGCCAGTATGCCTGCGCTCAGTGCGTCCTCAAGCATATCTCCGGAAAGCCTTGTATCCTTGCCGATGAGCAACACCGGTCTTTTTGTATTCTTGCTCAGCACATAAGCGCCTGCTTTGCCGAGCTTGAAAGCAAGTTCAGGCGTGAGTTCAGAGTTGGCTATACCTCTCACACCATCAGTTCCAAATAATCTTCCCATATTTTTCTCCTTGTTTTACTGTCCGGACCGCAGCAGTACACCGCTCTGCACTGCTGTGATCCTCTTATGTCCTGTATCCTAATCTGCCTTTCTGACAGTGAATTCACCTTTGACACTGCTGTCATCAGCCAGATATATGCCGTCAGGCACCTGTTCGATATCTATATCCAAAGTATATGTCCCGGCCTTTTTAATGTTGCCAAGATCTGCCGTTCCCTTCAGTTCTTTTAGAGTTTTCAAAGCATCTGCTGTCCCGGCAACTCTGACAGTATCGCATTTGACTGAACTTACGGTCAGACTGCTGCTCAATCCTGAAGCCTCTGCTGTAAGCGGTATGTCCGCCACCTTCAGCAGCTGCGTGCTGACAACAGCTTTCTTTTTGTTGAGGTTCACTCCGCTGATTTCGTTTCCGTCCTCATCTACAGCCTTCAGTCTCACTTTCGTCCGGCTGCCGTCTTTCGTCGCAATATTTTCAGGAAGCTCTCCTGCAAGATGATCCACTTTGTTCACCAGACTTTTGGCGCCGTATATGGTGACTCTGCCCGGATCAGTGCCTGTTATCCACTGCACATCATCGCCTTCAGACCTGTTGCTGAGACTTGTACTGTCGCCTCTGAAAGATGCCTCTACAGGTCTTTCCTCCCAGACTATCTTCTCGACCTTGACGTCTACAGTCTCTTTCGAAAGACTGTCAAGAGTTATACCCTCCGGCAGATCCAGAGCTATCGTCTCGGTGTTCCTGCCGGCTTTGCAGCTGCCTACATCAACAGTTGCAGTCAGACCCTTTTTCTTGACTCTGTTCACATCCGAACGCTTGCCTTCTATAGATGCGTTCACAGTGACCTGATCGTCCTGCGCTACTGCAAGGCCGTCGGATGCCAGCAGGTCTGTATTGGTGAAACTTACTTCGATGCCGTATATTTTTGTTTTTGTCTCCGGGTTCACCTCCCCCATGACATATATCCAGAGGAGTATTGCTATGACAAGGGAAAAGATCTTCAGTAATGTTTTATTATTCAGCATCTTTTTTCCTCCTGAACCGGCTCAAAAGCCTCGGTATTATCGCCATTGTACCGCTTACCTCAGGCTTGCCCATATACATCTGCAGCAGTGTCTTCTCCACAGTCTTGCTGTCAAGGAACCTTGAAAGCTGACCGTCACGTGCCATAGAGATGATGCCTGTTTCCTCCGAAACGATTATGACAAGAGCATCGGAATTCTCTGTTATGCCTATACCTGCCCTGTGTCTTGTGCCAAGCTCCTTGGCGATATTCTTGTTCTGGGTCAGAGGCAGTACACAACCGGCGGCGTAAAGTCTGCCGTCTCTGATTATCGCTGCTCCGTCATGCAGCGGTGATCCTTCATAAAAAATATTACCGATAAGCTGTTCGGATATCTCTGCATCTACTATGGTCCCTGTCTCTATTATATCAGTAAGTGCGATCTCTCTTTCAAAAATAATAAGTGCACCCACTCTGTCCTTGGAAAAAGTTTCGACAGCTTTGACTATCTGGCTTGTGATCTGCTTGCCTTTTTCTTTCTCCATCTGTCCGAGAGGTGCTTTGACGATCTTGCTTCTGCCCATGAATTCAAGGGCTCTGCGCAGTTCCGGCTGAAAAACCACAAGGATCGCCACAGCACCCAGTGCTACAGTACCCTTGAGGAGCCAGTTTATCGTATGCAGCTTAAGAAGGTCCGAAACAAATGTCGCAACCACAAGAACAAGTACGCCTTTGAGCAGCTGCTCTGCTCTCGTCTGTCTAATGAGCCCCAGCAGCTTGTATATCACAAAGGCTACTATAAGTATATCTATGATATCATTCAATGCAACTCCGGAGAACGCATTGGAAAAAAATTCTTTCATTTACTTTATTCTCCAAACAAATTCATACATTTATATTGTACCTAAACGAAGTATGATTTTCAAGGGCAACGAAAATAAATCATACAGCTTTCACGTTAGATATAAATATAACCATACTGCGGTTACAAAAAATGGACCGGAAGTTCCCGCTGCTACCACCTGAGACAAAATACCCGGACGCATCAGACGCCCGGGTATATCTCTTTTAAAATCTATGTGCAGCGACCTGCACGATAACGACTGTATGAAACTGTATCTATGTACCGTTTACCAGACTCATGCCGGCTGTCTGTCAATAGCTGGTCTCCAGCAGTCCGTAGTCTTTGTCTGATCTTCTGTATACGACATTGACTGAATCTGTCTCCATATTGAGGAATACGAAAAAGTTGTGAGCCAGAAGCTCCATCTGCACTATCGCCTCATCAACAGTCATCGGAACGAGTTCGAATCTCTTCTTCTTGACAACATGGAGTTCTTCAGGCTCCTCGTCCAGTTCAGGAAGTTCTGCGAACATCATTTCCTTTACGCCTTTATATTTTTTCTGAAGCTTTGTCTTGAACCTCGACATCTGGCTTGAAAGTTTCTCAATAACACGGTCTACTGCATCATATGGGTCATCAGCTCTTACTTCAGCTCTGAAGATAGTCCCTATGGCGTTTATCGTCGCTTCGACTTTGTATCTGCCCTTTTCCCTGATTACCATGATATTGCCTGTGATCTCATCTGAGAAATACTTGTCGAGCTTGACAAATTTCTTTTCGATCGTTTCTTTGAGTTTGTCACTTGGAGTGTAATTCTTGCCTGTAATGTTTGTCTTCATGATAACAACCTCCTTTGTAGGCTTTTCTTTGATTCAATTATACCACAGGCAATGTGAAAAGTATATGTTTTTTCTGATAATTCTTTACAAACGACACCAACATTGTGTCTTTTTAAGAAAAAATACGGACTGTATATACAACCCGGCTGACCTGGTCTTTGCCCCCACACCTGCCTTGATCCGGATTTTCCGGAGGACTTACTTCTAAACTGCGCCATGATCACTGCCGCCTTGCGGTTCAGCTTACGTGGGACCTTTTGCCCGCAGCTGGCCTGGCCTTTCAACCACAGACCCGGGCTGTATATACAATCCGTATAGTTTTATGAAATTATGATGTTCCGGTGATATCTGCTCTGTCTCCGGCAGGCTTCATGAGATCAGCAGGTCTGACATTGCCGCCTGATGCCAGACTGAGGAAATACACCTCCGATGCGCCCGCCTCATGCAGTACCCTGCTGCAGGCATCCGCCGTGGCTCCTGTAGTCATGATATCGTCAACGAGCAGCACATTCCTGCCCGTTACCCTGTCCCTGCGATGTTCCGGGACAAAGAAAGCAGCCTGTAGCACAGATTCTCTCTCCACAGGGTCCAGCCCTCTGAGTTTCTGAGTCTGCCTGACACGGATAAGGCTCCTGCAATCTGCAGGTACACCTGCATGCTCCCCAAGACGCTTCGCCATCACAGCTGCCTGGTTGTATCCACGCTGTTTTTCTCTGCTGCGATGTACCGGTACTGGAATTATAACATCTGTTTCGAGATTTTCCAAGGATATCCTGTCATACATCATATCGCCGAATATCCTGCCCAGGTATCCTTTGCCGTGATATTTGAGTCCGAAAACAAGTTCACGTTCATACATGCCGTATGTCAGGCAGCTGAATCCCCTGTCGAAATCGTGACTATGCATCATGCAGTTGTAGCATACTCTGCCGTGGTATGTTTCCGGAAGCGCCTTGCCGCATTTCTCACATGTCCTGTCTGTTATCCAGTGCAGTTTCCTGATGCAGCTGTCGCACAGCGAATAGCTCCTGTCCGGAGTTATCAGACTGCCGCAGCTTATGCAGTAAAGCCCCGGCGGGAACAGTGCATCTAGAAAAATATCCTTTATTTTCTTTAACATCCCTTTTATCTCTCCCCTGTCTTATCCATGTCTGCCAGCTGTACAGCTGCCCTTTCAGAGACCGCCGCACTCCCGCAGACTTTTCGTATCCATCGAAAGATATCCACCTGTCTGCCCATCACCATGGTATCTCCATGTCCTGGCTGCTGTCTCTCTGGATGTTTTCCATATCCAGCATACGTTTCAGCCTCGCTTTCAGACCTGAATATCTCTCGTTTATCCTGTTGTTGTCCACCATGGCGTGGAGTTTCTGCTCCGAGCCTACCAGCACCACTGCACGCTTCCCTCTGGTGACTCCTGTGTAAAGCAGGTTCCTTGTAGCCAGCATTGGCGGGAACCAGCTAACCGGCATTATCACGATAGGGAACTCGCTGCCCTGGCTCTTGTGCACAGTGATGGCGTACGCCAGCTCCAGCTCGTCCAGCTGACTGAAATCATATGTCACATACCGCACTTCATCATATACTACCGTTATCTCGTTGAACTCACGATCGACTTTCCTGATGAATCCCACATCGCCATTGAAAACGCCCTCACCCTCGGTGAAATCTTCGATATTTTTCCACGCCAGCTGATAGTTGTTCTTTATCTGCATGACCTTGTCGCCTTCACGGAAAGTGCGTTCACCGAAGGTCTTTTCTTCAAGGCTCTCGCATGGCGGGTTCAGCACATCCTGAAGCTCTCTGTTGAGACTGATACTGCCAAGCGTGCCTTTTCTCACCGGAGTCAGCACCTGTATGTCTGCTGCAGAACTGATATCGCTGTAATACCCCGGCAGACGGCTCATGCAAAGCTCCTTTATCGTGGATATCATGTCCTTTTCAGACTGCCGGTGCATCAGAAAGAAATCCTTGTCCTTGACATTGCACTCAGGATATTCGCCATGGTTTATCCGGTGGGCGTTGACCACTATCATGCTTTCCCTGGCCTGCCTGAAGATCTCAGTGAGCTTTGTGAAGAAGATATATTCGCTGGTGATCATGTCTCTCAGCACGTTGCCGGCTCCCACCGACGGCAGCTGGTCTGCATCGCCGACTATCATCAGCCTCGTGCCCGGTTTCACTGCACTGACAAGACCGTTCATCAGCATCAGGTCTATCATGGAGGCTTCATCGATGATGACTGCATCATAATCCAGCGGGTCCTCTTTCGTCTTTCCGAACCTCATCATGTTCTCGCTTTCGGAAAAATAGTATTCCAGCAGCCGGTGTATCGTTGAAGCGTAATGACCTGAAGTCTCTGTTATACGTTTCGCTGCTCTTCCTGTTGGAGCTGCTATAGCTGTTTTGATGCCACTGTCCTCGAGTATCTCTATCAGTGTATTTATTATCGTGGTTTTTCCTGTGCCGGGACCTCCTGTTATCACCGAAACGCCCATGTTCAGCGAGTTTATCACTGCACGCTTCTGATTTTCTGACAGGCAGATACCTGTTGCTGCCTCCGTACGGCTGATGAGGCTGTCCACTCTGCCGCTGATGGGCTTAAGTGCTGCATCATTCAGCGCCGACAGACACTTGCATACATTCTGCTCCGCCAGATAATATGCCATAAGGAATACCACATTGCGTCCTTCTATCTTCTCTATATGTATATCGCCTTCGAAGGCCATCTCCATCAGCGCATCTTCGATCACCTCAGTGGACACCTCAAGCAGCTGCCCGGATTTCTCACACAGCACATCCTGAGGCAGGAAAGTACTGCCTTCTCCTGCAAAATACGTAAGAGTGAACCTTACGCCGCTCATTATCCTGAATCTGTCGTCAGGCGCTATGCCTATCTGCTGTGCGATCTTGTCTGCTTTCCTGAATCCGATGCCGAACACATCATCCACCAGTCTGTAGGGATTCTCCTCCACCGCCGATATCGTATCGCTGCCATATACCTGGTAGAGTTTCATGGCGTATCCGGCGTTGATGCCATATTTCTGCAGATAAAGGGTTATGTTGGCGAACTCCCTGTGTTTGCTGAAAGCTGCGGATATCTTCGCTGCAGTCTTTTTTCCGATGCCCGGCAGCTGTGTCAGCTGCTCCGGCTGGTTCTCGATGATATCCAGCGTATCGGTGCCGAAGCGTTCTACTATCGCAGCCGCCGTCTTGCGTCCTATCCCCTTCATCGCTCCTGATGAAAGGAACTCCATTATACCTGTCTCGGTAGAAGGCATCACTTCCTCGAATTCCCGTATGGCAAACTGCTCCCCATAGGCTGCATGTATGACAAATTCACCTCTCAGAAGATAGGTCCTGCCGGTGCTGGCACCGGGTATCGTCCCCACTCCTGTAAAGGCTTCGATATCGTTTTCAAAAACGGCTACAGTATAGCCGTTCTCGCTGTTATGGAAAACTGTTTCAACAAGGGTCGCCTGCTTTTCTTCTACCATTTCTCCTCTTTACTATGTATCCTTCCTGCAGCTGCTGCCTGAACCTGTATGCTTTAAAACAGTGTCGTCCTGTACACTGTCCTGTTGTCGAGGGTCCAGACTCTGTCGCTGAACTCGCCAGGTTCGGTCTTTTCCAGCGCCTCATGAAAATCGAACATCTTGGCATCTATCATGTCCAGATAATGGAGCATCTCGGCTTCAGGGAAAAGCGGCTTCTTAGGACTGCCGAATTCTGGCTCATAATGATGTGATATCATCATATGCTCCAGCATCACTGCCTTTTCACGAGGCATACCCAGCTCAAGCGCAAGCCTGTCTATGGTCCTGACGCCCTGCACCAGATGCCCCAGCATCTTGCCTTCAAAGGAATATCCGTCGGAAATGCCAAGTTCATTTGAATTTATCTCGTTTATCTTCTCCATGTCGTGGAGTATGACTCCTGCCATAACAAGATCACGGTTGAGATCATTATACACTTCACAGGCTTTCTCACCCATCATCAGCATCCTCTTGACGTGGTAAAGGAGCCCCGCCAGCTCTGCATGGTGGTTCTTCTGTGCAGCAGGATAGTACATCAGCTTTTCTTTGTTGTCTTCAAGCTGCCTGATACATATCTTTTTCAGATCCTCATCTTCGAAAGCTGCTGCCTTACTGTATATATAATCATACATGTCGGAAGCATCCTCCGGAGCTGCCTTGATGTAATCCTTGATGTCAAGCCCGTCTTCTGCGGACGTCTGCCTTATCCTCGTCACACGCAGCTGTTTCATGCCGTTCCACTCTGTCACAACAGCCTTGACCTTGATGATGCTTCCTGCCTTTATCTTCTCAAGTCCCGGAAGCTCCTCATCTGAAATATCCCATTTCTTAGCTGATATCTCACCGGTGCTGTCTGCCAGCAGCAGATCCAGGTACGCCTTCTTGTTCGACCCTACCTTGACGGCTACCGTCTTTACGATAAAATACGAAATAAGCTCCATGTTAGTCTTCAGATCCGATATATATATATCTTTCATTTTGTACAACTGATCCTTTCATTCTTTGATATGGATATCATTTTACTACATGTCAGTCCATGTGTCAATTTTTTCCATAAAAAACCACTTAAAAACAATACCTCTCATACTTACGTTCCTGCATTTTATATGGATATGTACTTGATTTTCGATATCATGATGATATAATTGATATACATATCAATTAATGACGGAGGCTATACATACACATCATGAGAAAAGACGGAGCCAAAACCAGAAAGAAGATACTTTCAGTCTGTGTCCGGCTGTTTCTGCAGCAGGGATACAAAGAAACTACTGTGACTCAGATAGTCAGGGAAGCCGGGATCACAAGAGGAAGCTACCAGAACCAGTTCCCCACAAAGGACGCAGTACTGATGGAGCTTGTGAAGACCATGTTCAGCGGTCAGTTCGATATGGCACGCAGCATTGCAGGAGATGATCTACCACCTGTTTACACCTATGCAGTCGAAACATCGATCCAGCTTGCACTGACGGAACTGAACGAGAACCTGCGGGAACTTTACATAGAGTCATATACACATCCGGATACCGCAGAATACATTTATCTGCAGACGACATCAGAGCTGAAAAATATCTTCGCACCATACTTGCCGGATCACAGTGAAAGTGACTTTTACGACATGGAGATCGGCACTTCAGGACTCATGCGCAGCTACATGGCAAAAAAATGCGATATCCACTTCCCGCTGCAGCGAAAGCTCGAATGTTTCCTTACAGCTGCCATGCGAGTATACAGAGTACCGGAAGAAGACCAGGAAAAAGTGCTTGCGTTCATCGCAGTGCTTGATATAGAAGCTGTCGCCAGCGAAATCGTACAAAAAGTCTTTGCTATGCTTGAAATGAAATTTGATTTCAAGCTGTCATCAGAGAAATGAATGGAGGTAACCATATGAAAAAGAAAGTGGCCAGAGTCCTGTTCGCATTTGTTCTCATACTTGCGATGATCCCTTTGACAGCATCGGCAGAATCGTCTGCTGACGCTGAGGATAATGAAGTGACGGAACAGTTCGATCTCACAACAGGAGAAACATATTATTTCGATCTCACCTGTCTTGGCAATGCGACCGGTACAGTGAATGACTCACTGCCTGACAAAACACTGCATTATGTTCCTGTGACATACGTCGGTACAGTGGATGCATACAGACTGCCGGAATATACCTGGCCAATGGACAGCGATTACGGAGAATCCCATAAGTATGAACACAGTCTGTTTATTGCAGACTATAACATCAAATACAGAGTGAGCTGGATACAGCTGGCAAATGACCTGAAGTATACAGATGGGAATCACACATTGAACGGTGTGAAATACGGTATCCGTACACCATCCGGCAGATCACAGAGTTACAACGAGTGGGATCAGATACTCAACAAAAACGAGTCATACATCAAAAACTGGAAAGAATATCTTTCATGGACAAACGATCCCGGCTCAGCAAAAGATGACAGAACGCTCAGAGGCGGTAGTAATGGCATCAGACACAACTTCACATTCCCGTATAATGATACATCTCCCGGAAATATAAAAATCCTTGGATTCCGTCCTGTAATGGAGATCGTAAACACATCGTCAATGACCAGAGATGCGCTCAAACCAGTCAGACTTGATCTTAACGGAAGCAGTATGAATGGTGAAAGCAGCATCACGATCGTTGTCAGAAACGGCAGATCTTTCGATGCACCAGCATCTGAAGGTATTGAGGAACCGACAACAGATCAAGTTTTTGCCGGATGGAGCGACGGAAGCAAGATCTACAAACCTGGCGACAGCATCCCTGCAGATGTGACCTCACTGACTGCACAGTGGAAGAAGCGTGCTCCTCATGTCCACTGCATATGCGGCGGTGACGTTACCGCATCAGGTGAGCACAAAACACACAGCGATGTCAGTTTCCAGCCCTGGAGAGGGACTAAAAGCATCAGCTATGATGACGACGGCACAGCTTACAGATATCTGCTGGATGATGCAACGATAAACAGAGATCTCATCATAAACGGCAAGACACTCTACCTTTGCCTGAACGGCAGGAAATTCGCCAGTGACAATACACATAACATCAAAGTTCGCAACGGCGGTCGTCTGGTCATCTGCGACTGCCATGATACCGGTTCTATCAAAGGCGTATACAACAATTCCAGCTACGGCAGTATCCAGCTCTTCAGGAGTACGCTTGATATTTACGGTGGGACGATCACCGGCAGCACCGCAAGGTGCGGAGGTGGTATCGCTCTTGAGGACAGCGAATGTGTATTCAATATGTATGGAGGCAGCATTACCGGCAACAGAGCAATCGGATACAGTAACGAGCCACCAAAAGGCGGTGCGATCTTCGTGAAAAACGGCGGCACACTGAATCTTTACGGCGGACAGATCAGCAATAACAAAACAACGAGCGGCAGCAGCGGAAGCTTCGGCGGTGCAGTATATATGTCAGGCAACGGTACTGTAAATCTTCACGGCACCGATTTTACTGGCAATTAAACGGGAGGCTTCGGCGGTGCAGTATATTTCGACGGAGACGGTACATTGAATCTCTGCGGCGGTACGATCATCTCCAATACCGCAGTGACAAAAGGCGGCGGTATCTGTGCCGGAAGCAACACCGTTCTTAATATAAGCGGCGGCAAAGTCTGGGGGAATATCGCAGACGGATCTTCTGACAACATCTGCCTTGCCGACGGTAATATCATAAGCCTGGGCGATCTGAGAAGTGACACAGTTATCGGCATCATGACAGAATACAAAA